>JAKARG010000496.1 GCA_021819345.1 Actinomycetes bacterium
GACGAGCTGCAAGTAGTAGGTCATGAACAAGAACACCCCGAACATCCCGATCCCCGAGACGAGCATCACCAAGTTGGCGGCCCCACGGTTGCGGTCGGCGAGGACCCTCAGGGGAAGCAGGGGGTGGTCGCTGGCCCGCTCGATGAGGACGAAGCTCGTGACGAGGATGGCACCGGCGACGAGCAGGGCGATGGTCACCGGGCTCGACCACCCGGCGGTGTCGGCCTCGGAGAAGCCGTAGACGATCGCAGCGAGCCCGAGGCCGACCGAGGCCAGCCCGGTCCAGTCGAGGCGGATGCCGTGCTCCCTCTGCCCTCGGGGCAGGAACAGGGCTGCGCCGGTCACCGCGAAGACGGCGAGCACGTCGTTGACATACAGGCACCAGCGCCAGTCGAGGTACTGGGTCAGGCCACCTCCGAGGATGAGGCCGACCGCACCGCCTGCGCCGGCGATCGCGCCGTAGATCCCGAAGGCCTTTCCCCGCTCGGCGGGGTCCTCGAAGGTCGTGCTCAGCTGGGCGAGCGCTGCAGGGGCGAGCAGCGCCCCGAAGGCGCCTTGCACGGCGCGAGCGACGGCGAGCATCACGAAGCCGGTGGCGGCTCCGCCGACCGCCGAGGAGAGCGCGAAGCCGACCATGCCGACGATCAGCATCCGCCGCTTGCCGAAGAAGTCGGCGAGGCGGCCACCGAGGAGCAGCAATGCGCCGAAGGCCAGCGAGTAGGCGGTGACGACCCATTGGCGGTCGGCGGTGGAGAAGCCGAGCGCACGCTGGGCCGACGGCAGGGCGATGTTGACCACCGTCGCGTCCAGCACGACCATGAGCTGGGCGAGGGCGAGCACACCGAGGATCCACCATCGCCTGTCGTGGCTGGAGGGGCTCGCTTCGGCGCCGGCAGGGGGCAGCTTTTCGGTAAGGGTCATCGGGGGCTCCAGTGGATCGAGCTATGCGGAGGAAGTCCCTCCGCATCTTGGTCGTTGCAACCGGTAACCGGACGAGAAGATTCCACTTATCGGCGTGACCTGCGTCACCCGTCGAGTCCTTGGCCGTTGCCGCGGCTTTTGTCCGTGATCACGCCTTGAAGCCGTGGCCGGCGCGCACAGTGGCGGTGCCCGCTTCGAGCCTGGGCGAGGGCAGCGGCGCGGGCCGTCGGCCTCGACGTGGCCCGCCGATCAGCTCTCAGCTCGAGGAGGTCGCGGGAGCTCTGGTCGAGCGGACCGAGCCGGTCGCCCCGGGGATGCTCAGCAGGGGGTCGGGTTGTAGGAGGCGCTGGTGCGGTTCTGCACGATCGAGCCGAGCGGCGCCAGGGGGGCTCCGGGCACCACGACCCCGCCTGAGGTCGAGGCGGTGGAGCGCGGCGTGGTGGTGGTCGTCGTCGACCCGGAGGTGCTCGAGGGGTGGGCCTCGGCCGATGCAGGCTTGGCCGCCGCCGAAGGTGCGAGGACCGCCGAGCGCCACTTGGCGATGGCGGCGTCGTCGAGGCTCGCCACCGGGTAGAGCACGTCGCCGTAGGGCCCGTCGTTGTTGACGATCTGGGTGGGCAGGGTCGAGGTGGCCAGGCTCGACGAGCCGATCCCCCGGAACGCCTCGGCGAGCTGGAGCAGGGTTCCCACGCCGAGGCCCTTGTCGACGGTCACGTCCTTCACAGCGGCGTCGAGGAAGCGGTTGAGCCGTAGCGGGTCACCGAGCAGGCTCGACTGCACCCGTCGTATGGCGGCACGCAGGAAGGCCTGCTGGCGCTTGATGCGACCGAATGCGCCCGAGGGGTCGTAGTACCAGGTGCCACCCTTCTCGTAGGAGAAGAAGCGGCTGCGCACCAGGGCGAGGGCCTGGGTGCCGTCCAGGGTGCTGCACCCTGCCTTCGGCACCGACAGACCCGACATGGTGTCGCGCGAGGGGTAGGGGAAGTACATCCGCACCCCGCCGAGGGCGTCGACCATCGACGCCACGCCGTTGAAGCTGATCTGCACGTAGTGCTGGATCGACACCCCGAGGTCCGCCTCCACGGTTGCGACCATGTCGGCGGGGCCGTTGACCAGGGCGTCGCTGATCTTGTTGGACCCGCTCTGGCCGACGATCGGGGCGAAGTAGTCGTAGGGGATGGACAGCAGCGCCGCCCTGCCGGTGCGAGGATCGATCCGGGCGAGGATCATGGTGTCGGCTCGCTCGCCGCCACCCTGGGAGTCCTCGCCGACGACGAGCACGTTGAACGGGCCGCTCGGGTCGCTGGCGAGCTTCGTCCGGGCACCTCCCGCCGAGGCGCCCGTGACGGTCCCGCTGGACCCCGCTGCCTGGAGCGTGGGGACGTTCACCCGGTGGACCCGCCCGAGCTGGTAGCGCAGGTAGCCGTATCCGGCACCGGCGGAGACGATGACCACCGCCACGAGGATCGTCAGGGCGGTGAGCAGTCGCCTCGGCCAGCTCCGGCGCCGCCGACGGGTGTGACGCGGCCCGTCCCCTCGGGGCTCGAGGTCGGTGTCCATCGCTCACCAAAGCTACCCACGGCTCGGCCTCGAGAGGGTGGCACCCATCATGGCGCCGACCGACCGCCCCACGACCGAGCCCTCAGCTGTTGTGCCCGGATCGGTAGCGCTCCCGAGCGGCGGTGATCTCGGCTACCGCCTGCTCGACCCCACCGAAGCCCTTCACCGAGGTGGCCTTCCCCGGCTCCAGGTCCTTGTAGACCTCGAAGAAGTGGGCGATCTCCTCGGGAAGCCCGGGGGTGAGGTCCGCGACCTCCCGGACGCCAGCGACCCGCGGGTCGCGGGCGGGCACTGCGATCACCTTGGCGTCGGGCCCGTGCTCGTCGCTCATCAAGAACAGCCCGACCGGGCGGGCCAGCAGGTGGCAGCCGGGGAAGGTGGGCTCCTCGACGATGACCAGCACGTCGAGGGGGTCGCCGTCCTCGGCGAGGGTGTCGGGCACGAAGCCGTAG
>JAKARG010000497.1 GCA_021819345.1 Actinomycetes bacterium
CTCACCATCGGGGTCATGTACCTCGGCAAGCTCGTCGAGCTCGGGCCGGCGCAGCGGATCTACGCCAGCCCGGCCCACCCCTACACCCACGGGCTGATCGAGGCCATCCCCGTCCCCGACCCGGCGGTCGAGCGCCAGAAGGGACGAGCAGTCATCCGGGGTGAGCTGCCCTCCGCGGTATCACCCCCCTCGGGTTGCCGGTTCCGCACCCGCTGCGCGCGCGCCCAGGACGTCTGCGCCGAGGAGGAGCCACCCCTCGCAGCCTTCGGTCCCGACCACGTAGCCGCCTGTCACTTCCCGCTCCAGCCTCCCACCTCCGACCCCCTCCCCCGCGGAGTGGCTTCCTCGGTCACCGCTGCGCCCCTCGCCGGCTCCGGCACGGGACGCACTGACCGATGAGCGACCGCGGTGCGGCGCCCCTTGATACCGTCCGGTCTCGATGAGCGACCCGCAGCCCCGACCCAAGCTGGACCTCGTCGTCCTCGACTGCCCAGATGCCAGGGCTCTCGCCGGCTTCTATGCTGCGATCCTCGGCTGGGAGACCGAGAAGGGATCCGACGACTCCTTCGTCACGCTGGTCCCTCCCGGTGGCGGGATGAGCACCGGCAACCCCGACGGCCGCACGACGCTCGCGTTCCAGCAGATCGACGACTGGGTCGAGCCGACCTGGCCGGGTGGCGGCCATCCCCAGCAGTTCCACCTCGACCTGTCGGTTCCCGACATCACCGCCGCCGAGCCGGCCGTACTTGGTGCGGGTGCTCGGGTGCACTCTCATCAGCCGTCGACCGACGGGAGCTTCCGGGTGTACCTGGACCCGGCGGGGCACCCCTTCTGCCTCGTCGCGGGCTAGCACTGTAAGCTCTCAGCGGTACCTCGGCGCCTCGCTCCGACCCTCTGCAGTGCCCGAGAAGCCCGAGCGGACAGCTCGGGTTATGACACCAATCCGGGGAGCTCGATCCGAGCGGCCTCTTCCCCGCCCGAGTAGCTCAGCTGGCCAGAGCAGGCGCCTTGTAAGCGTCAGGTCGTCGGTTCGAACCCGACCTCGGGCTCGCTAAAGCCCTGGTCAGGGGGTTGTATCGGGCAGGCTAGGGGCGTGGAACAGCCCTGGTGGTGCCAAGTGGTAGCCACCGGGTCTCCGGCCGTGCCAGGACACCGGCGGACGATCGCGTCCTGGCCGCGAATGCCGCCCTCATGTCCGCCATGAGCGAGACGATCACACCTACGGCCGCTGCCCTGCGGGCCCTGGCCGCCAGCCTGCGAGCTGATGCCGAGCACCTGGAGCGCCTGGCCGAGCATCTGGAGGCCGGGTCCGCCGCCCCTCGGAGTGCCGGGCCGGCAACACACCTCAGCGTCGACGAGGCGGCCGCAGCACTCGGGGTCGGGCGCAGCCGGGTGTACGAGCTGCTGGCCGAGAGGCGCCTGGCGAGCATCCGCCTCGGGCGGCGGCGATGGGTCACATCCGCCTCGGTCGACGAGCTGCTGGCCGCCGAGCTCTCTCGAGCGGTCTGAGGTGGCCAAGGGTCCCGACGGGCGCTCGAGCATCACCCGCTCGGACAAGGGCTGGGAGGGCTGGGTGAGCCTGGGCACCGACGCGGCGACCGGCAAGCGCCTCCGCCGCCATGTGCGCGCGAAGACCAAGGCCGAGGTGGCGCGCAAGGTGGCCGAGCTCGAGGAGCGGCGAGACGCCGGCCAGGTTGCCCGCTCGCACCCGAGCGTGCGTGAGTGGGTCGAGGCGTGGGTCACTGCCCAGCGGCGCAAGGTCCGGCCGAGCACGCTGCACGGATACCGGCCGGACCTCGCCCGCCTGGTGGCGGCGCTCGGTGACCGTCGCCTCGAGTCGGTCCGCCCCGCAGACGTCGAGGCGCTGTACGCCGGCGCAGCGGACTCCGGCCTCGGGCCTGGTGGTCTCGCCCACCTGCACCGCACCGTCTCAGCCTGTTTCGCCGCTGCCGAGCGCGCCGGGGTCATCGGACGCTCGCCGCTGCGCCGGGTGAGCACCCCGACGGCCGACCCTCCGGAGGTGGTACCGCTAAGCCTGGACGAGGTGCGCCGGGTCCTCGACGCCGCCAGGGGCACCCGCAATGCCGCCCGCTGGTCGGTGGCTCTGGCCCTCGGGCTGCGCCAGGGCGAGGCGCTGGGCCTACGCTGGGATGACGTCGACCTCGACGCGGGCACGCTGACCGTCCGCCGGCAGCTCCAGTGGCGCCTGTGGAGCCACGGCTGCGCCGACACCTGCGGCCAGTCCTCGCCCGGTCGCTGCCCGCTGCGTCACGGCGGCGGCCCCGAGCTGGTCGCGCCAAAGTCTCGTGCCGGCCGGCGCACCCTCGTCTTGCCGGAGCCGCTGGTCGCCGAGCTGCGGGGGCATGCCGCGGCTCAGACGGCCGAGCGCGAGCAACTGGGGAGCCTCTGGCGGGGCGGCGACTGGGGGCTGGTGTTCGCTGCGGCCGACGGCTGGCCCCTGCGCCCCGAGTATGACCGCCACGCCTGGTCGCGCCTGCTCGCCGCCGCCGGTGTGCCGTCCCGCCGGCTCCACGATGCCAGACATACTGCGGCAACCCTGCTGCTGGTCCAAGGCGTGGCACCGGCGGTGGCGATGACGCTGCTCGGCCACACCGACCTCGGTGTGACGCGCCGCTACCAGCACGTCGTGGACGAGCTGCGACGAGACGCCGCAGAGCGGATGGGAGCGGCCGTGTGGGGGCGGTGACCCACCTCCTCTCTGACGACCACGAGCCGGTACGGGCGCGGCTCGAGGAGCTGTTCGGGCGGGGGGTAGGGGCCACCTGAGCACCGGAACATACTCAGTGCTCAGGTGGCCAGGGCGCTACTTATCCGCCCCGATCTCCTCCATCGCCCGGGCGTGGCTGGCGCTGTGCAGTCGCCAGTACGCGTACTGCGGCAGGCTGTCGGCCGGCACCTCGACGAACTCGTCA
>JAKARG010000498.1 GCA_021819345.1 Actinomycetes bacterium
CCGATCTCCGGGGCCGCCTCCGTTGCCGGGCTGGCTGCGCTGCTCGCTGCGGGTGTCCCGGCGGAGCCCGCCGGCGGATCGCCCGGCGCCTCGGCCGGGCCTGGTGGCGCCTCGGCCGGCGCAGTTTGGGAGCCCGCCGGCGGATCGCCCGGTCCGGGTCGCGGGATCGGGCCCGAGAGCAGGGTGCTCTGCCTGGTCACCGAGGGCGCCAGCGATCGGGACGCGTGGTGGCGCATCCTCGGTGCCGAGGCGCTCGGGACGCCGGTGCCCGGCCGCTGAGCGGCCTGGCCCGGATGCGCTCGCCCGCCGGCGAACCAGGGGCGCGCCGCCGGCGACCCGGGAGGTTGCCACCGGCTCGTCACCGGCGACCCGGGAGGTTGCCACCGGCTCGTCACCGGCGACCCCGAGGGTGAGCTGCCTGCCGGCCTGCGCGCCGCCGGCGACCCTGGGGGGTCGGTTACCCGCGGTAGGTGGTGGGTGGACCGAGGTGCCCGCACCCGCTGAGGGCGATCTCGGTGAACTGGGCGCGTCGGGTCGATCTCGGTGAGCCAGCGCGGTGTTTTCTTGCGCCGGGGGCGCCAAGGTCGCCGGCGAGCACCCAGTTCCCCGACTTCGGTGTCGCAAATGCGACGACGGGCTGGACGGGCCGGCGCCCCGGGGCCCGGAGGGCGGCCGGTGGGATCAGGGGGACGGCTCGCGGCGGCGGGCGAACCAGGTGCTCAACAGCTCGGCGGCCTCGGCGCCGGCGAGCCCGGAGACGACGGTGAGCTCGTGGTTGAGGCGGGGGTCGACGCAGAGGTTGTACAGCGAGCCGCAAGCGCCGGCCTTGGGGTCGAAGGCCCCGAACACCACCCGCTCGACGCGTGCTGCGACGAGCGCACCGGCGCACATCGGGCACGGTTCGAGGGTGGCGAACAGGGTGGCGCCGGCGAGCCGCCACGAGCCGAGGGCGGCTGCGGCGCGCCGCAGGGCGAGGATCTCGGCGTGGGCAGTGGGGTCGGAGGTGGCCTCGCGCTCGTTGCCGGCGGCCGCGACCAGCTGGCCGCCGATCGCGACCACGGCGCCGACTGGGACCTCGCCACGGGCGCCTGCCGCAGCTGCTTCGGCCAGCGCGGCGCGCATCAGCTCCTCGTCGGTCATTCCCGGAACCTATCGGTACGCTGAGGGGGGTGAGCACCGAGGGAGCGCAGGACCACCGCCCGGGCGAGCCCGGTGCCGAGGCGCCGGCACCCGGGGCCGTCGAGCCGGCGGGGCCGGCGACGGCAGGCGGCGAGGTCGGGCGGGCGGCGGGGGTCGAGCCGGAGGGGGTCGGGCCGGCGGAGGTGGCGCCGGAGGGGGTCGGGCCGGCGGAGGTTTTGCCGGCGGGAGCGGGTACGGGGTCGTGGGACCTCGACGTGGCGGCGGCGTCGCTGCGCATCGAGACCTCCGACACCGACGTGCTGTTCGAGTCGCTCGGCGACAAGCTCGAGCGGATCCTCGGGGGGCGGGTGAAGGTGACCCGGGAGCGCGAGGGCGGCATGCGCCGGCGGACCAAGCGGGTGACGAGGATCGTCGTCGACGCCGGCGGGACCCGGCTCGAAGCGGCCCGCAGCCGCGTGGGCCCATCTTTCTCAGAGGCCCATGCGGTCCGAGGGATCACGCTGCGCACCCACGAGATCACCGCCGAGGAGTGGCTGGAGCGCCTCGTCGCCCTCGTGCGGGTCGAGGCCGCCGGCAGCAGCGACGTGAGCAGCGCCCTCGGTAGGTTGCTGCAGTGAGCGACCCGGCACCCCCCGAGCTGGCCGAGCTGGCCCGCCTCGACGTCCCGGCCGACGCCGTCCACCGCCTCGCCGAGCTGGAGGGGCGGGGCCAGGCCCGGCCGTTCTTCACCAGCGACCTGTCGGTCAACGAGTTCCTGCTCGTGAAGGAGGCCGGCTTCGACCCCCGGGGCATGGTCTTCGGCAGCTCGATCTACCACATCGGCCTCCAGCGGCGGAACTGGGGCTCCAACATGGAGCTCGAGAAGCTCACCCAGGCGATGTACACCGCCCGGGAGCTGGCCATGGCCCGCATGGAGGCCGAGGCGGAGGTGCTCGGCGCGGATGGGATCGTCGGGGTGCGCCTGGACATCAACTACTACGACTGGGGCAAGCACTCGGCAGAGTTCATCGCCGTCGGCACCGCAGTGTCCGCTCGTGGTGCCGAGGGGACCTGGCGCAACGACGAGGGCAAGCCGTTCACGAGCGACCTGTCGGGGCAGGACTTCTGGACCCTCGTCCAGTCCGGCTACCTCCCTCTCGGTCTGGTGCTCGGCACCTGCGTCTACCACGTGGCCCACCGGGGGCCGATGGCGACCGCGATGCAGTCGATGAGCAACCGGGAGCTGGAGAACTTCACCCAGGGCCTCTACGACGCCCGGGAGCTGGCGATGACCCGGATGCAGGACGAGGCGCTGCGCCTCGGGGCGGAGGGCATCGTCGGGGTGCGCCTCGAGGAGAAGAGCCACTTCTGGGGCAGCCACGTGATCGAGTTCCTCGCCGTCGGCACCGCGGTCCGCCCGGCCCCGGGGGCCGAGGCGCCCGGGCACCCGCAGCTCATGCTGCCGATGGACACCTAGGTTGGGTCCCTCTGCGGAGGTCGCTCGGTGGGGGTGAGCGGGTGGGGGTGAACGAGTCGCCGCCGCTCGCCGGCGCCGCGTGGTCGAGCTCGCTGTCGGTCGCCGAGCACGCCGCGGTGCGCGAGGCCGGCTTCACCCCGCGGGGCCTCGTGATGGGGAGCAGCGTCTACCAGCTGGCCCCGAGCTACCCGCCCGGGGTGGGTGGCGGCGGCTGGGCGGGAGCCGGCGGGGCCGGCGCCTGGGCGGGCAGCTGGCGGGGGTCTTGGCCCGGATGGGTGAAGTACTACTCCTGGTCGGACCTCGGCCTCGGCCGGGGTTGGGCCGCCG
>JAKARG010000499.1 GCA_021819345.1 Actinomycetes bacterium
CCCCTACGTCTGGGGAGGCGCCACCCCGACGGGGTTCGACTGCTCTGGGCTCGTCCAGTACGTCTACGGCAGCGTCGGCGTCCACCTGCCGCGCACGACCTACACACAGGTGAAGGTGGGCTCCCCTGTCGCGAGCCTCACACAGGCGCAGCCCGGCGACCTCGTCTTCTTCGCCGGCTCGGACGGGACGCCCACGTCGCCCGGCCACGTCGGCATCTACGTGGGCGACGGGAAGATGATCGACGCTCCCTACACCGGGACTGTGGTCCAGGTGCAGACAGTGACGAGTGCGGGGACGGTGGTCGCGATCCGCCAGATCCTGCCAACCACGGAGGTTGCGACAGCGGAAGCGCCCTTCGAGCCGATGGGAGCCGCGGCGTCCCCGACACCGACGACGACCAGGGCGGCCACCGTCCCGTCGAAACTGGCCCCGCTCTTCCTCGCCGCGGGAGCCGAGTACGGGGTCTCACCCACGCTGCTCGCGGCGATCGCCCGCCGAGAGTCCGGCTTCGCACCCGACGCAGTGAGCACAAGGGGCGCGGAAGGCATGATGCAGTTCATGCCCGGGACTGCCGCCGGGCTCGGGATCACACCTTTCACACCGTCTCAGGCAGTCGACGGCGCTGCGCGACTGGTCTCCGGGTACATCCGACAGTTCGGGTCGGTGCCGCTTGCGCTCGCGGCCTACAACGCCGGGCCCAACGCCGTCCAAGAGCACGGCGGCATCCCGCCGTACCCGCAGACGCAGGAGTACGTCGCCGCCATCATGAAGACACTCGGAGCCGCGTCGTGAACCCGGTCTCCGCGGCCAACGCCGGCCCCACCGGCACGCACGAGCACCCCAAGGGCACACACGTGGTCGGAAAGGACCCGAAAGGCAACCGATTCCAATTCGACACGCTGCTCCAGCAGGTCGCCTTCCCGCAGACTGCTTCCCAGCACGGGACTTCCCGCCAGCCAGCCCTCAGCCATCGGGTACCCGGGCAGCCGCAGCCGGTGACGCTGAGTGAGCACCCCTGTTCTCGCGGCGCCGGGGGCGAAGCGACGGCCCCGGACCTCGCGTCCTGTGTGGCCGGCCGGGCTCCTGAGGAGGTGACGAGGGGGCCTGCGCAGGATGCCGACCCCGACCCCGGCCACGCCGCCCATGTCGGTAACGGCACGGCTGTGCCCGCAGGCCCTTCGTCGAGCGTGACCGCGCTGCGCGCCCCGGTAGCGTCGGGCGTCGTCTCGGAGGCAACCCCGCGTCGGGCGGCGGGGAGGTTCGCGACCGCTGGCCGAGGGCGTGGCCGGACGAGCCGAGAGGTGCACGCGCCGGTCGACGCTGTCCCGGGGCAGGGAGGGGCGGCAGCACCCCGTCCAGCCGGCGCCGGGCTCCCAGCCTCAGCGCTCCCAGCCTCACGGGCGCAGCACCCGGCACACGGGTCTGTAGCGGAGACCCACGACCCCGTCTCGCTTGGCGGCGCCCGTTCCCGAGCTCCTGTGCAGCGTGGAGAAGGCGCGAGAGCGGCTGCACGACCCGCCGCTCGCCCGCTTTCCGCGGCCGGCTCGAACCCCGCGGCCGGCTCGAACCCCGCGGCCGGCCCGAACCCCGCGTCCGGCCCGAACCCCGCGGCCGGCCCGAACCCCGCGGCCGGCCCGAACCCACAGGAAGGTAGCTCGCTTCCCGGGGTCGCCGGCCAGCTCGTGCGTGTCCTCTCGACGCCACAGCCGCTCCCAGACGGGAGCACCACGGTCACCGTCGCCTTGGATCCCCCTTCTCTCGGTGTGGTCAAGGCGACCGTGGTGGCAGGGGCAGACCGCCTCTCGGTACAGCTCGTGACGACCACGGCCGCCGGGGCGGAGGCTCTGCGGCTCGCGCTCGGCGATCTGAAGAGCGTCCTTTCCACGAGCGGCCAGCAGGTGCAGGTCACGGTGAGCGACGGCTCCTCCTCGACGTCGGGGGGCCTCTCCTCGGCCCCTCAGGGCGGTGGTGGCAGGCAATCGCCATCCACAAGCCCGCACCATCCTCCGGCATCCCCGTCGCCGCCTCCCCCTCCACCGCATTCCGTTCCGACAGCGCGGCGCACGACAGCTCTGCGCAGAGCAACGCCAGCCTCGAGCTCCCACCTCGTCGATATCCGGATCTGAGGAACAGATGACCACGCCGATCACGAGCACGACTTCCGCACAGGCAGCTGGGCAAAGCACTTCGAGTGCCACACGACTCAGGAACCAGCTCGACACACCAGCGCTGTTCATCAAGCTCTTCATGGCCGAGCTCCAGCACCAGGACCCGACAAACCCCGCCACACCTGCGAGTATCGCCCAGCAGACCGCGGAGCTGTCCCAGATGGAGGCGTCGATGTCGCTCACCGACGCGATCAAGACGCAAGGGCGTTACGCCGAGGACTCGGCGGCGACCGGCCTCCTCGGCAAGCAGGTCACGGCCACGGTGACAGGCAACGAGCTCACGGGAACGGTGTCGGAGATCTCGCTCTCCGCGGCCGGGACACCGCTCCTGAAGGTCGGGCAGGTCACAGTTCCCCTGTCCGCCGTCACCACCGTCGGCATCGCGACCGCCGGCCAGACAACCACCGCCTGACCCGAGAAAGGACCCTCAGCATGGCAACACGATCGATGATCGCCGCGGTCTCCGCGATCGCCGCAGAGCAGGCGTACCTCCAAGAGACCGGCAGCAACATCGCCAACAGCGGCACCGTCGGGTACAAGCAGGGCGAGGTGCAGTTCGCCGACCTGCTCTCAGAGCAGATCGCCGGCGGGACGGCACCGACCACAGGAAGTGCAGGGGTCAACCCGGTCGCCATCGGCTCTGGTGTGAGGGTGGCCTCCGTGTCGACCGACCTCACCGAGGGCACACTCGAGACGACCGGCATCCAGACAGACGTTGCCATCACAGGCGGCGGGTACCTTGTCGTCGAG
>JAKARG010000500.1 GCA_021819345.1 Actinomycetes bacterium
ATGAACATCCAGTAGGACACCGTCGCGATCCCGGCGGACACGGGCACGAGCCCTCGGGCACCGAGCCGCAGCCGGCCGGCCCCCGGAGCCCTGGCGGGCATCAGATCAGACCGACCACGTAGACGCCGGTCCGGAACAGGACGAAGCCGAGGGCCAGCATCGTGGAGGTGAAAAGCACGCGGCCGATCCACAGCACGGCCGATCGCGATCGGACGTCGTGGCGGAATGCGGGTGCGGTGCCGAGCAGCGGGCGCCCGCTGACCCGGTTCAACCAGTAGGCGAGCAGGTAGTACACGAAGAAGGTGACGACGAGGTTGTAGGCGAGGCCCTGGTTCAGGCGGCGTGGAGAGGTGTACGTGGGGTTGCGCCGGTCGAAGACCACCTTCCCCTGTCGCTGGAGCCTGCGAAGCAGGTCGAGCTCGTCGCCGCCCTGGGTCATCTGGGTGTTGTAGCCGGGCCACGCGGCGCGGCGGAACGCAAGGTTCGTCGCCGTGACGTAGAGGACCCGTCCGGTCAGCTGCTGGACGAGGGAGACGGCGCCGAACAGGACGCGTGGGTAGGCCGCCGCCCAGGAAGGGCTGCCCGCGGCGAAGCGGCATGGACCCGCGACGGCGACACAGGACGGATGCTCTTGCATCGCACGGTCGATCTGGGAGAGCCAGCCCGGATCGAATACGGTGTCTGCATCGGTGGAGACGACGATCTCACCCTGAGCGATCTCCGTGCCCCGCTGGCGGGCCCAGCAGACGCCAGGCCGGGCTTCGTGGACGACCACTGCACCGAAAGAGCGGGCGATCGCCGCCGTTCGGTCGGTGCTGTTGTTGTCGACGACGATCACCTCGACCTCGCCGGCGAAGTCCTGCCCGGCGAGGGACCGCAGGCAGTCCGCCACGTACCGCTCCTCGTTCAGGGCGGGAATGACGATGCTGAACCGTGGCCGCGTCACCGGTCGTGTCGCACGCCCATCCTCGTCCATACCGAGCCGGTACCGTAGCCTCTCTGCGCGCCCAACCCCGCGCGGGTGGCCCAGGCGGCCCAGGTGGTCCGAGGTCCTCGCCCGCTGCGGACGTCCGCAGCGGGCGCCAGCCGTAGGCACAGCTGACGACCATAAGCGCAGCTTAGGAGCATATCAGCAGGTCGCCGCTTCACGACCTGGGTCAGCAGACGGACACTGGCACCGGAAGGGAGGTGCCGAGTGCCGGCCGTTGGCGAAATGGAGGACGAGGGTCCGCGGGTCGAGATCGATGGGAGCGGCGCCGTCGTGGCCGCGCTCACTCGAGCCACCCCGCTAGGAAGGGTGGTCGGCGGCGCTTCGGCGCTGCTTCCAGGGGTCGTCGTCACCGCGGCAATCGCGCTGGTCGCAACGCTGGTCGGCGGCCTCGTTCCCGTCGTAGGCGCCCCGGTGATCGCCATCCTCTGCGGGATCGCGATCTCCTTGGTGAAGAGGCCCTCGGCGCGTCTTTGGCCGGGGATCTCCTTCACCGCGAAGAAGGTGCTCCAAGGGTCGATCATCGTGCTCGGTTTCGGGCTTTCGCTCGGCCAGGTCCTCTCCACCGGCGCGGGTTCCCTGCCGGTCCTCGTCGGGACCCTCGTCGCCGCGCTCGCAATGGCCTGGCTGGTTGGTCGCCTGCTTCGCCTCCCTGCGGACCTGCGCACCTTGATCGGCGTCGGAACCGCGATCTGCGGCGCGTCGGCGATTGCCGCCACCGACGCGGTCATCTCAGCGGACGAGGCCGACGTGAGCTACGCGATCGCCACCATCTTCACGTTCAACGTCGTGGCCGTGCTGCTCTATCCGTTCATCGGCCATGCTTTCGGGTTCTCCCAGCGCACCTTCGGGCTTTGGGCCGGCACCGCCATCAACGACCTGTCCTCGGTCGTCGCCGCCTCCACCACGTACGGCCACACCGCCGCGGCGTACGGGGTGATCGTGAAGCTCACCCGTACGCTCGCGATCATCCCGATCAGTCTGGTCCTGGCGGCGCTCAGGGGCTGGCGCAGCGAAGTGACGTTCGACGCGTCATCCAAGAGGCGGATGGACCTTCGCCGTATCCTGCCGCTCTTCATCGTCGTGTTCGTGGGCGCCGTGGCCGTCAATACGATCGGCCTCGTGCCGGCCAGCTGGCACCACCCGATGTCGGACCTGTCGATCTGGATGATCACTGCGGCACTCGGGGCGATCGGACTGTCGACTGATGTGGGCCACATTCGTCGGGCCGGCGTCCGGCCACTCGTGCTCGGTGCGATCCTCTGGCTCACGGTGGGCCTGGCGAGCCTTGGGCTGCAAGCGTTGACGGGCAGGCTGTGACGTCGTCGCTGGAGCATCGGCTGTGAGCGGCCAGCCTCTAAGGTCGGCTCGTGCCGCTCCCCGAGCCCTACCCCGACCTGCCCTCGCTCGACCTGCTGGTCAGTGTCGGGGAGCTGGGGTCCATCAGCGCCGCGGCCGCCGCGCATGGTGTCTCTCAGCCCGCAGCCAGCATGCGGCTCCGGGCGCTCGAGCGGCTACTGCGCGTCCCCCTCTTGGATCGCTCGACCAGGGGAGCCCGGCTCACCCCAGCGGGTATGGCCACCGCGGAATGGGCCGCGGCCGTCCTCGGAGACATGCGTACCCTGCTCGCCGGCACGGCCGCCCTGCGCAGAGATCGCCACTCCCAGCTTCGCCTGGCTGCGAGCCTCACCGTCGCCGAGTACCTCCTGCCGCGGTGGCTCCATCGGCTCTCGGCGGAGCTCCGGAGCGCCAGGGTCTCGCTCGAGATGGGCAACACTGTCCACGTCGCCGGGCTGGTCGCCCGGGGGCAGGCAGATCTCGGGTTCATCGAAGGCCCCCGACCGCCTGGGCGCCTTCGGTCCAGGGGACTGCTCGCCGACGAGCTGGTGGTGGTGGTCGCTGCCGGGCACCCCTGGAGCCGGCGCCGCCGG
>JAKARG010000021.1 GCA_021819345.1 Actinomycetes bacterium
CACCGGGCAGACCTCGTAGCAGGCGCCGCAGAGGGTGGAGGCGAATGGCAGGGTCGGGTTGTCGGCCACCCCGGTCAGCTGCGGGGAGAGCACCGCGCCGATCGGCCCCGGGTAGACCGAGCCGTAGGCGTGGCCGCCGACGCGCTCGTAGACCGGGCAGACGTTGAGGCACGCCGAGCAGCGGATGCAGCGCAGGGCGGCCCGACCGGCCGGGTCGGCGAGGGTGGCGGTCCGGCCGTTGTCGAGCAGCACCAGGTGGAACGCCTGCCCGTCGAGCGCCCCCGACCACAGCGAGGTGTAGGGGTTCATCCGCTCGGCGGTCGACGAGCGGGGCAGGAGCTGGAGGAACACCGCGAGGTCCTCGAAGCGGGGGACGAGCTTTTCGATGCCCATCACCGTGATCAGGGTCTCGGGGAGGCTCAGGCACATCCGCCCGTTGCCCTCGCTCTCGACCACCGCCAGGGTGCCGGTCTCGGCCACGGCGAAGTTGGCGCTGCTCACCGCGACCCGGGCCGAGAGGAACTTCGCCCGCAGGTAGGACCGGGCGGCCTCGGCCAGCGCGGCGGGCTCCTCGGAGAGCCCGGGGTCGACTCCCGGCATCGCCCGCAGGAAGATGTCGCGGATCTCCCGGCGGTTGCGGTGGATCGCCGGGACGAGGAAGTGGCTCGGCCAGTCGTCGCCGAGCTGGACGATGAGCTCGGCCAGGTCGGTCTCGACCGCTGCGATGCCCGCGGCGGCGAGGGCCTCGTTGAGCCCGATCTCCATCGTGGTCATCGACTTGACCTTGACCACCTCGCCGGCGCCGGTCGCCGCGACGAGATCGACGACGATCCGGTTGGCCTCGGCGGCGTCGGAGGCCCAGTGGACCACCCCACCCCGGGCGCTCACCTGCTCCTCGAGCTCGAGCAGGTAGGTGTCGAGATGTGCGAGCACGTCGTCCTTGATCGCCGCGCCGGCGGCTCGTAGCTCCGCCCAGTCGGGCACCTCGCGGACCGCGCCGTCCCGCTTGGCTCGGATCCGGGTGGTCGCCGCAGTGAGGTTGGCGCGAAGCTCCCGGTCCCCGACCGCCTCCCGGGCAGCCTTGGGGAAAGGCCTCCCGGCGCGCAGGTGGCCCACGCCGGGGGAGGCGAGCGCGACCCGGGTCGCCCCGGGGTCGGCGCCGCTCATCGGGTGCTCGCCAGGATCTCGGCGAGGTGGACGGCCCGGACCCGGGCGCGCTGGCGGCTGAGGCCGCCACCGATCTGCATCAGGCAGGAGGAGTCACCCGCTGCGCACGCCTCTGCGCCGGTTGCGACCACGTTGCGGACCTTGTCTTCGAGCATCGCGGTCGACACCGCCGGGTTCTTCAGGGCGAAGGTTCCCCCGAACCCACAGCAGGCCTCGGCGCCGGCCAGCTCGACCAGCTCGAGGTCCTCGACCTCGGCGAGCAGCCGACGGGGCCGGTCGGCGACGCCGAGCAGGCGCAGCGAGTGGCAGGTCGGGTGCCAGGTCACCCGGTGCGGGTACCAGGCGCCGACTTCGGTGACCCCGAGCACGTCGACCAGCAGCTCGGACAGCTCGTAGGTCCGCTCCGCCAGGGCCTCGGCCTCGGCAGCGAGGGCGAGGTCGCCCGACGCCCGGGCGAGCGCCGCGTGCTGGTGGCGGACCGAAGCCACGCACGACGCAGACGGGGCGACGACGACGTCGGAACCGGCGAAGGCGTCGACGTGGTGGCGGAGCACCCCGATCGCGTCGGGGCCGTAGCCGGTGTTCAGGTGCATCTGGCCGCAGCAGGTCTGCTCCGGAGGGACCTCGATTTGGTGGCCGAGGCGGCGGAGCAGCGCCACGGTCGCCCGCCCGACGTCGGGGAACATGGCGTCGACCAGGCAGGTGGCCATGAGCGAGATCCGCAACGGTCCTCCGGTCAACTGGTGGGCAGGGTCTGTCGGGCGACCTCGGCTGCCGCCTCGGCCCAGGGCCAGTCTGGCTCGGACGGCTCGAAGGTGCGCAATCGCCCGTGGATCACGGCTCGGAGCTCGGCGAGGCCGCCGTCGAGCGCGCCGGCGGCCCGGGCCTGGACCGCCAGGTTGCCCGCTGCGGCGGCCTCGACCGGGCCGGCGACGACCGGCAGGCCGCAGGCGTCGGCGGTGAGCTGGCAGAGCAGCTCGTTGCGAGCCCCGCCGCCCACCAGGTGGAGCACCTCGACGGGTCGCCCGGAGAGGCGCCGGGCGTCGTCGAGCGCTCGGCGGTAGGCGACCGCCAGGCTGTCGAGGATGGCGCGGGTGATCTCTGCCGGGCCGGCCGGGACCGGAGCGCCCCGCGCTGCGCAGGCAGCTGCGATCCGCTCGGGCATCCCGCCCGGCGGGAGGAGGGACGGGTCGTCCACGTCGATCAGGAAGCTGCGCGCCGGGACGGCGCCGGCGGCGGCGAGCAGGGCCGTCAGGTCGGCCGAGCCCGTCGCCTGCCAGGCGCGCTGGCACTCCTGGAGCAGCCACAGGCCCATGACGTTGCGGAGGAAGCGCACCGTGCCGTCCACGCCGAGCTCGTTGGTGAAGCGGGCGAGGCGGGCCTCCTCGGTGAGGACCGGCGAGTCGAGCTCGACCCCGAGCAGCGACCAGGTGCCGCTCGAGAGGAAGGCGAAGGGCTCCTTGCCCGCCGGCACGCCGACGACCGCCGACGCGGTGTCGTGCGAGCCGACGGTGACCACCCGGGCACCGCCCGGTAGGCCCACCTCCGCAGCCACCGACCCGAGCAGCTCCCCGACGACCTCGCCCGGGGCGCGCAGTGGCGCGAAGAGCTCCGGCGGGACCCCGATCCCGGCCATCACCTCCTCGTCCCAGGCCGGCGCCCCGGTCGGGGAGGTGGTGAGCAGGCCGGTGGTCGAGGCGTTGGTCACCTCGGCGACCTGAGCCCCGGTGAGCCAGTAGGTCATCAGGTCCGGGACGAGCAGCAAGCGGCTCGCGGTTGCCGCCCGGGCCCGGTCGGCGACCAGCTGGAAGGCGGTGTTGAACGGCAGTTGGGCGATGCCGTTGCGCTCGTACCAGCTAGACGCGCCGAGGCGCGCCACGACCTCCTCGGCGATCCCGTCGGTGCGGTGGTCGCGGTGGTGGTAGGGGTTGGCGAGCAGCTCCCCGCCGGCGTCGAGCAGGCCGTAGTCCACCGCCCAGGAGTCGATGCCGATCGAGACCACCTCGCCGAGCTCGGCGCAGCGGCGCAGCCCTTCGGTGACCCCGCGGTGGATGCCGAGCGCGTCCCAGTGGAGGTGGTCGAGGACACGGATCCCGCCGTTGGGGAACCGGTGGACCTCCTCGACCCGGAGCCCGGAGCCGTCGAGGCGCCCGAGGTGGACCCGGCCGCTCGAGGCGCCGAGGTCGACGGCGACGAAGACCTCCGAGCCGCTCACCGCAAGAACGCGGCGGCGACCCCGGCGTCGACGGGCACGTGCAGGCCGGTGGTGTGCGACAGCTCGCCGGCGGTGAGCACGAAGACCGCGTTGGCGACGTGCTCGGGGAGCACCTCTCTGCCGAGAAGGGTCCGCTTGGCGTAGTAGGCCCCGAGCTCCTCCTCGGGCACTCCGTAGACCGCGGCGCGCTGCGCCCCCCAGCCCCCGGCGAAGATCCCCGATCCCCTCACCACCCCGTCGGGGTTGACCCCGTTGACCCGGATGCCGTGGGCGCCGAGCTCGGCGGCGAGGAGTCGCACCTGGTGGGCCTGGTCGGCCTTGGTCGCACCGTAGGCGAGGTTGTTGGGGCCGGCGAAGACCGCGTTCTTCGACACCACGTAGACGATGTCGCCGCCGAAGCCCTGGTCGACCATCACCCGGGCGGCCTCCCGGGAGACGAGGAACGAGCCACGGGCCATCACTGCGTGCTGGCGGTCCCAGTCCTCGGTGGTGGTCTCGAGCAGGCTCTTGGAGATCGACATGCCGGCGTTGTTGACCACGAGGTCGACGCCGCCGAAGGCGAGCACCGCCTCCCGGAGCGCCGCGGCCACCTGGTCCTCGTCGGAGACGTCCACGCCGACCGAGGAGGCGACGTCGGCCGAGCCGATCTCTTTCGCCGCCCCGGCGGCTTCGGAGGGGTGCAGGTCGGCGAGCACGACGCAGGCCCCGCCGGCGGCCAGGCGCCGGGCGGTGGCGAGCCCGATGCCCGAGGCGGCGCCGGTGACGAGCGCGACCCGGGTGGCGAGCGGCGCCGGGGGTGGCATCCGGCGGAGCTTCTGCTCCTCGAGCTCCCAGTACTCGATGCGGAACTTCTCCGACTCGGGGATCGGCGCGTAGGTGGAGACCGACTCGGCCCCGCGCATCACGTTGATCGCGTTCACGTAGAACTCCCCGGCGACCCGGGCGGTCTGCTTGTCCTTTCCGAAGCTGAACATCCCGACCCCCGGGACGAGCACGATCGCCGGGTCTGCCCCCCGCATCGCAGGAGAGCCCGGGTCTGCGTAGCGCTCGTAGTAGCTGCGGTAGTCCTGGCGGTAGGCCTCGTGCAGCTCGGACAGGCGGGCCCGTACGGACTCGGGGGGCGCGCTCGCCGGCAGGTCGAGGACCATGGGTCGCACCTTGGTGCGCAGGAAGTGGTCCGGGCAGGAGGTGCCCCGGGCGGCGAGCTCGGGCATCTTGGCGCGCGAGACGAAGTCGAGCACCACCTCGGTGTCGGTGTAGTGGCCGACCTGGCGGGAGTCGGTGCTCGCCAGCCCGCGGAGCAGCGGGAACAGCTCGGCGGCTCGCCTGCGCCGCTCCGCCTCCGGGAGCGGCTCCCAGCCGTCGGCCACCGCCCCGAAGGGCTCGGGGCGCCCGTTGCGCTCGAGGTACTCGCGGGCGGTGCGGATGATCTCGAGCGAGCGGGCCTCGCACTCCTCGCTGGTGGTGCCCCACGCGGTGATCCCGTGTCCCCCGAGGACGACCCCGATCGCCTCGGGGTGCTCTCGGGCGACCGCGGCGATGTCCAAGCCGAGCTGGAACCCCGGGCGCCGCCAGGGCACCCACACGACCCGTTCGCCGAAGCAGTCCTTGGTTATCGCCTCGCCGTCGGCGGCGGTCGCGAGGGCGATCCCGGCATCGGGGTGGAGGTGGTCGACGTGGTCGAAGGCGACCAGGCCGTGCATGGCGGTGTCGATCGATGGGGCCGCACCACCCTTGCCGTGCAGGCAGAAGTCGAAGGCCGCGACCATCTCGTCCTCGCGCTCGACCCCGGGGTAGACGTCGACCAGGTTGCGCAGTCGGTCGAGCCGGAGCACCGCCAGGCCCTTTTCCTGCAGCGTCCCGAGGTCGCCGCCGGAGCCCTTCACCCACATCAGCTCGACCTGCTGGCGGGTTACCGGGTCCTCGGCGATCCCCTTGGCCGAGGCGTTGCCGCCGGCGTAGTTGGTGTTGCGGGGGTCGGCACCGAGGCGGTGGGACCGGTCGAGGAGCGCCTCTACTGCGGGATGGGTCGGCATCGTGGTCTACCTCGCTATTGATCTGCCGGGGAGCCGGGGGAGCAGCCCCGCTCGAGTGCATGAAACGTTATAATGGTAGCTCCGCCCTCCTTGTCCTGCAAGGCTTCCGTGCGAGCCTGCCTCCGGCGTGCGAGGGTGGTGCTGCGGTACCAGATGACCACACGAGAGGACCGGACGGGGGAGCGAGGAGGACGGCATGGCCGAGCGGGTGTGCTTCGTGTTGCAGGTCCGACCGGAGAAGGTGGAGGAGTACCGCCGGCACCACGCCGCGGTGTGGCCGGAGATGCGTGAGGCGCTGCGCGAGGCGGGCTGGCGCAACTACTCGCTCTTCCTCACCGAAGCCGGCCAGGTGGTCGGTTACCTCGAGTGCGAGGACTTCGAGGCGGCGCGCGCCGCGATGGATGCCACCGAGGTGAACGCCCGCTGGCAGGCGGAGATGGCGGCGCTGTTCGACCTCGGCGGCGAGCACGCCGACGCCGCGATGACCCCGCTGCCGGAGATCTTCCACCTGGACTGAGCCCGCCGGCGCGCCCGCGCCCGCCTCCGCCCCGGAACTCGCCTGTACGGCGGGACCCACCCTGCTCCAGGCCTCCTGGGGATCAGGCTGGCGAAACGGCGACGGTTCGGCTCCGGGGCGGTCGGTAGGGTCGGGGTGATGCTCCCGCTCCAGCCCCTCGACGCGGGCCGGGCACGGATCATCGGCCCCGGCCGGGCAGGCCTTTCACTCGCCGGTGCGCTCGAGTCGATCGGCTGGACGGTCGCGCCACTGCTCGACCGGCGAGACGACCCTGCCGGCGCCGCGCAGGATGTCGACCTGCTCGTCGTCGCCACCCCCGACGATGCCGTGGCCCGGGTCGCAGCGCAGGTGGACCCCGTCCCCTCGACCGTCGTGGCGCACCTCTCCGGGGCCCTCGGCACCGGCGCCCTCGCGACCCATCCCCGACGTGGTTGCCTGCACCCCCTCGTCGGGCTTCCCGACGCTCGTACCGGCTCGGAGCGCCTCCGCTCGGGCGTCACCTTCGTGGTCGCAGGCGACCCGGTGGTCGGCGGGCTCGTGGCGGCTCTCGGTGGGCGTGCCGTCGAGGTGCCCGACACCGCTCGTGGCCGGTACCACGCTGCGGCCAGCGTGGCTGCCAACCACGTGGTAGCCACCCTCGCCCAGGTGTCCCGCCTCGCCGAGGGTTCCGGGCTCGCGCTCGCCGATTTCCTCCCCCTCGTGCGAGCCGCCGTGGAAGACGTCGCCCGAGTGGGTCCCAGGGCCGCGCTCACCGGAGCGGTCGCCCGCGGTGACTGGGCGACTGTGACCCGTCACCTGGAGTCGATGCCGCCGGAGGAGAGGGCCGGCTACCTCGGAGGGGTCGCGCTCGTCCTGGGCTTGCTCGACGAGCCGCCACCGCCGCCCGGCTGAGGTTCCCGACGTGCCGCCACCGCCCCCCGGTTGACGCCTCGCGCCTGTCGCCTCCGCTACGCGGCGGGCTGATCGCGGCACGTACCGAGCCGACGCTGGTCCACTAGGGCCCGCCTGTCGCCTCCGCTACGCGGCGGACTGATCGGGAGCCTGCTCACGACTGCAGCCGTGCCGGGGTCTCGAGGCGGAGCTGGCCGCTGTCGGTGTCGTAGTCGAACAGCTCGGCGTAGCGGCCCCAGTCGATCGCTACGTCGAGCTGGTGGCGGGCCTCCTCGGGCGTGAAGCCGCGGCGGAGCAGGTCGAGGAAGAACGCGTCCCGAAGGCTCCCGTCCTCGGTGGCGGCGAGAGAGCTGGTGATGGTTCGCACCAGCGGCGCGTATTGGCGGGCATGTTCGGCGAAGAGCGACTTGCTCGTGTCGATGTCCCCGAGGACGAACGAACGGCCGTCGTCGGTGAGCTCGATGTCCGCGTCGCGCACGTGGGCGAAGCGCAACATCACCGCGGCGTCGAGCAGTGGCACGAGGTCGTCCACCTCGAAGCTCAGCCTCTCGGCGAGCGCGGGGAGGTCAGCCCGGCCCCCGCCGGCGGCGACGATCTCGAGGAGCCCGGCGAGACCCCCGACCGACGCGTCGGGAAGGGGCTGGGTGAGCGGTGTGGTCGTCTCCCTGCCTGGTGAGGGCGCCGGGGTTGCGGCGTCGTCGCGTCCGGTGAGGACGCCGTAGATGTGGTCGACGAGACGCTTGTAGCCGGTGTCCTCCCGGTCGCGGGGGCGGGGGAACGCCACTCGTAGCTCGGCTCTGATCCTTCCCGGGTTGGACGAGAGCACGAGGACCCGGTCGGCGAGCTGGACCGCTTCGTCGATGTTGTGGGTGACCACGAGCACGGCACGGGTGGGGAAGCTGCCGGACTCCCAGAGGCGCAGCAGCTCGCCGCGCAGGTTCTCGGCGGTGAGCACGTCCAAGGCGGAGAACGGCTCGTCCATGAAGAGTGCGTCCGGGCGGACCACGAGCGCCCTTGCGAAGCCCACCCGCTGGCGCATGCCTCCGGAGAGCTCCTTGGGGTAGGCGTTCTCGAAGCCGTCGAGGCCGATCAGGTCTATCGCCTCGAGCGCGCGGCGCCGGCGCTCCTCGGGGGTGAGACCCCGGGCGCGCAGGCCGAGCTCGACGTTGGCGAGCACGGTGAGCCAGGGCATGAGCGCAAAGGTCTGGAAGACCATCGCCACGCCGGGGTTGGCGCCGGTCAGAGGTCTGCCCCGGTAGCTGACCTCCCCGCTGGTCGGGGCGATCAGCCCGGCGAGAGTGCGTAGAAGGGTCGACTTGCCGGATCCGGACCGCCCGAGGAGCGCCACGATCTCTCCCTCGCGGAGGGTGAGGTCGATGCCGTCGAGGACTTTCATCGGTTTGCCGTCGGGCGTCGTGAAGCTCTTGGTCACCTGGCGCGCAATGATGATCGCGGTGCCGTCGTCGGGGCCGGGCGGGCGGGACCGATCGGCAAAGCTCTTGCCGATGGTGTCGTCGGTGCTCACAGGGCGAACCTCTCCTCGGCGATCCGATAGGCGCGTCTCCACACCAGGCGGTTGGTGGCCACCACGTAGACCGACATGACCACCACCCCGACGAAGATCGCCGGGAAGTCGCCGCGGGCGGTGGCCTCGGTGATGTATGCACCGATCCCCTCGGCCACCAGGTGGTGGCTGCCGTAGTCGACGACCTCGGCGACGATCGACGCGTTCCATGCGCCCCCGGCGGCCGTGATCCCGCCGGTCACGTACGCAGGGATCACGGCCGGCAGGTAGAGCGCCTTCCAGCGTTCCCATCGGGGGAGGCGCAGGGCGGTGATCGCCTCACGCAGGTCCGACGGGACCGCAGAGGCTCCGGCGATCACGTTGAACAGCACGTACCACTGGGCGCCGAGCGACATGAGCAGGATCCCTCCCCAGTTGAGCCCGATGTGCAGGACCACGAAGGCTGCCACCACCGCCGGGTAGATCAAGTTGGCGGGGAAGCTGGCAGCAATCTGGACAACAGGTTGGGCGAGGCGGGTGGCTCGCGGGCTCAGTCCGATGACGATCCCGAGAGGTACCCACAGCAGGGTGGATCCGATCACGATGACGATGACCCGCGCGAAGGTGATCGACCCAAGGAAGAACGCATGAGGGAAGGCGCCGAGGCCGATGGTGCGCTCCACGTAGTCGAGGGCGGCGTAGGCCCCGTAGGCGCAGGCCGCGACGACGGCGACGCCGAAGACGACGTCTCCGGCCCTCCGGCGCCGCTGGTCCACCTGGAGCGGGGAGTCCGCCAGGCCCAGTGGCCGGGTGGCGCGGTCCATGCCTTCTCGTAGCGGGTCGAGCGAGCGGCTGAGCGCAGGCGGGATCCTCGAGCGGCGCAGGACCCACAGGATCGAGCTGCGCGGGGTCTCGGCCCCGCTGGACTGCTCCGTGCGGAACCTCTCGCTCCAGGCCACGAGCGGCCGCCAGAACAGCACGTTGGTGGCGAGGATCATCACGATCATCGCGGCGATCGCCTCGCCGACCCCCGCCAGGTTGCCCTCGACCAAGGCGCTGGCGGCGTAGGAGCCGACACCGGGGAGGGCGTAGGTGTGACCGGCGACGCTGATCGCCTCGGAGGCCGAGAGGAAGAACCAGGCTCCGCCGAAGCTCATCATTCCGTTCCAGACCAGGGGGATCGCGCCCGAGGGCACGTCGAGCGTCCAGAACCGCTGCCAGCGGGTGAGGCGCAGTACCCGTGCGGCCTCGTCGAGCTCTGCGGGCTGGGTGATCAGCGCCTGGTAGAAGGCGAAGGTCATGTTCCAGGCCATAGCGGTGAACACGGCGAAGATCGACGCCGCCTCGAGGCCGAGGACCGAGTGGGGAAACAGGGCGATGAAGGCGGTGACGGTCACCGAGAGGAACCCGAGCACCGGCACCGACTGGAGGATGTCGAGGATCGGGAGCAGGACCGTGGCCGCTCGCCGGGAGCGTGCTGCGGCGGTGGCGTAGGCGAAGGTGAACACCAGCGAGGCGGCCAAGCCGATGAACATGCGCAGCAGCGAGCGTGCGGCGTCGTAGGGGAGGTCGGCCGGGTCGACGGGGATCCGGCTCGGATAGGTGGAAGGGTTGAACGGGGCGTGCAGCCCGCCGCCGACCCGCACGAGCGCGTAGAGGAGGGCGGCGACGCCGGCGGCGACCACCAGGTCGGCGGGTCCGAGGCCGACCCGGCGCAGCGTGCCGCGCGCGGGGTACTGACGCAGCTGGTCCAAGGTCGACCTCCGGCGGTTCGGATCTACAGGGCGGGCTCGAGGGCGGGGCTCAACTGAGGTGTGCCCGCCATGCCGGAGTGCGCCTGGGGGCCACGGTGTGGGCCCGGCGAGGGGCCGGGCTCAGTGCGGCGCCATAGCGGTCGAGGGCAGGGCGGGCCACGGTGGGCGAGGTCGACTGTCGCTGTCCAGTGGTCTCACCTCCTTTGCTCTCGGCGGCGGCGCAACGGGTAACCGGATCGGGAAGGCGGGCACCTCACGAGCTCGCTCGGGCCTCGTCCTCCTGGTCCGTGGCGCCTGAAGGAGGTTATCCGCCGGGCGGGGGGCTCGTCGCCGGCCGGGCGCCAGGTCTCTCGGTCTCTCGGTCCCGCACCGAGGCGAGGACCCGCCTCGCTGGCGCCGGCAAGGCTCGACTTGGCAACTGGGTCCCGTAGAGGACCAAATCTGGTCGCCTACGGGACCCAGTTGGGCTCTGGGGCCGGCGGCGACGGGCCTGGGGCCGTGCGGGCCAGGTGTGCGGTCTGCCTCTAGCCAGCGGGGCCGCGCCGGGACCGGGGCGGCTCGGATCAGGCGCTCGCTGCCTTCGACGCGGCCGGCTCCGGTTCGACGGTGACGAGGGTCCCGTAGTGCAGCCACTGCTCGTAGGCGATCTCCGCGTCGGGGAGAGGCAGCTCGACACACCCGAGGCTCTGGGGGAACCCGTAGCTCGCCCGGACGAAGCCGTGGATGGCAACGCCGCCGTCGAAGTAGTTGACCCAGCGCACGCCGTGGTCGTCGTAGTAGGTGCCGTTGGGGTTCTCGCCCGACATCGTGGTCGAGATGAAGCGCCGGTACACGAAGAAGTTGCCGACCGGCGTGTTGCGCCCGTTGATCCCGGTGTTGACCGTGAAGGTCTCGACGTCCACCCCGTCGTGCCAGAGGGTGAGCGTCTCGGGCAGCGCCTGGGAGACCAAGGCGTAGGTGTAGCCCTCGGGGTTGGTGGTGTGGTCGGCCTCGGCGGTGAGCAGCGTCTGCCACATGATCGGGCGGATCGAGGTGTAGCCCGGCAGGCCATCCTTGACCTCGAAGGCCACCATGGCGCCGGCGGTCATCCGGTCGAAGGCACCCTGCTTCCAGGCGGCCTCCAACTGGGGCGGCGTGTTGGGGTACCGCCAGGCGAAGGTGCCCGCAGGCGGGTCGTACATCTCGGAGACCGCACCGGCGGCACCTGTCGAAGCGGTGCTCTGCGGCGCGGTCCTGGTCCAGGTGAGCGGCAGGTAGCCGAGCTCGGCGAGGACCTGCTGGAGGCGCAGCACCGACCCGTTGCGCACCGTCCAGCTGGCGGTCACCGCTCGGGAGAGCTCGGCGCCGCTCGAGGAGGTGATCCCGGCCGGGACGGTCACCGATTCGGTCGACAGCGGGACCGCCGCCTCGGTGGGGGTGAACCGCCAGGTCCTGGAGCCGACCTGCTCCCAGCTCCCCTGGAGCGCGGGGTCGAGGGTCGGCATCGTGCTGCCGGGGGTGAGTGGCGCCGAGAAGCGAACCGTCACGGTGGCGGTCGGGGCCACGTCGGTCGAGCCCGGGGCAGGGGAGAGCACCTCGGCGTGCAAGCCGCCACCGCCGGCGCCTGCGCTCGCGCTCCCGCCGGTCGAGGCCCGGGAAGACTGGGGGTGCTTGGAGTGACCGGCCCGGAGACGGGCAGCGACGCTCAGGTCGACCCGGCGGTGGGAGCCTCGGTTGCCTCCTCCACTGCGCACCGCGAGCAGGACGCCGAGGGCGAGAGCAGCCGCCAGTCCGCCGGCGATCAGGACCTCGAGGGTGCGCACCGTGCGGTGTGCCGAGGGCTGTGGCCTGGCCCGGCCAGCGGACGGACGGGGTGAGGGGCTGCGTCCCTGGAGGGTCATTTCGGCCGCCTCTCCGGGCCGGCGGCGAGGGGCCGACGCCTTTCCATGCCGCCATTTGTACCCCGCGAGGCGTCCGTTGCGGCCGCGCGCGGATCTTCGAGCGTGGTGGGGCCCGCAGAAGGAGCGGTGTGCGTGGCCTTTGGGGGCCTGCGCCCCGGCGCCGTTGAACGCCTTTGTGACCCTGCGCCCAGGCATCGTGGTACGCTGGGGGGTATGAGTAGTTGCCTGGCCACCCGGATGCTCGTCGCCGGGATGCTCGGCTACGTGCTCGGGAGCTTCACCGGTGTCCATGCCCTGAGCTGGGCCCTGGTGCTCGTCGGGGTCGCGGCCGTCCTCGTGTGGTCCTGGCGGTCGGGAGCGGTTCGTAGCTGCGCTGTCCCGCAGAGTGGCGCTGCTTCGAGGCGCCCTGACCGGCTCCGTAAGCCCTCCTAGATCGGATTCCTGTCTCCCTCGGCTCCGACGGCCCGCGGAGGCGGGCTGCGCGCCTCGACCTGGCCATAGCTAGCTAGGGTTGAGAGAAGTGGGCCTGGTGATCCTCGGGGGAATGGTGGTGACGCCCGGCGGTGTGGTCGCCGGGGGGTTGCGGGTCGACGGCGGGGTGCTGAGGGAGATCGGTCCCGATGTGACAGCCGCTCCAGGAGACCAAGTCGTCGACGCCGGCGGTTGCCACGTGTTGCCGGGAGGGGTCGACCCCCACTGCCATGTGATGGCCGATCCGGCGGCCGCGAGCCAGGCGGCAGCGATGGGGGGGACGACCACGATCCTGTCGTTCAGCTCGCCGGAGCACGGTGAGGGACCGAGCTCTGCGCTGCGCCGGGCGCGCGACGTCGTCGCCGGCGGGGCGTCGGCGGTGGACGTTGGCCTGCACGCCGCCTGCTACGGCCCCGACGAGCTGCTCGAGGACGAAGTCGCCGAGCTGGTCGCGCTCGGTGCCGACGCGCTCAAGGTGTTCCTCGCCTATCCCGAGCTCGGGATCATGGCGAGCGGGCTCGGGCTGTACCGGGCGATGCGCTTCGCGGCTCGTGCCGGGCTACGGGTGCAGGTGCACTGCGAGGACGGCGAGCTGATCGAGGCCCTCGTGGAGGAGGCGGCCGCAGCGGGGCGCCGCTCGCTGCGAACCTTTGCGGAGGTCCGCCCGGCGGTTGCCGAGGAGCTGGCGGTAGCTCGGGCGTTGGCCTTCGCCGCCCTCACGGGGGCCGACTGCTACCTGCCGCACCTGTCGACCGGCGGCGCTCTCGAGGCGGTCCGGGCTCTCCGGGCTGCTGCCGGCGCAACGGCTGGCGGGGGAGACGCCGGCGGTGGGCGGGCAGCCCCGACGGGCGGCCGGGTGACAGCGGAGGCATGCATCCACCACGTCGTCCTCGACGAGGGGGCCTACGGCACTCCGGCTGGGGAGGACTGGCTCGTCGCTCCCCCGCTGCGCTCTGCCTCAGACGTGGCAGCCGTCGGAGCAGCGCTCGCCGACGGCACCGTGGACACCGTCGGCTCCGACCACTCACAGGATCCGACGGCGGTCGACCTGCGGATCTCCTCGTCGGCGGGAAGCTGCTACGGAATAGCCGGGATCGGGGCCCGCCTGCCCGTGCTGCTCACCTGGGGGGCCGGTGCCGGGGTCCCGATCGAGCGCCTCGTCCAGCTCTTGTCGAGCGGTCCGGCTGATGCGTTCGGGTACCCGAGCAAGGGAAGGCTGGAGCCCGGGTCCGACGGGGACGTCGTGGTCTGGGACGCTTCGGAGCGCAGCGTGCTGGACCCGGTCACAGGCCCCGACGGCAGCGAGCGGTCGCGCTCTGCGGGTTGGAGCCCATATGCCGGCTGGGAGCTCGCCGGGCGAGTCCGCTTCGTGTGCGCCCGCGGGGTGCCTCTGGTGGTCGAGGGTGCGTGGGTCGGGCCGGGCGACGGCGGCCAGCTGATCGAGCCCTCGAGGTCCACCTGAGCTCGACCCGACCGGTCCTGGCTCCGGCTCGTTGCCGTCCCGGCGGTACTGGCACCAGCTGGCCAGGACCACCGGGACGGACGTGGGAGGCTCAGCCGAGCGGCATTCCTGAGACGGCGACCGGCTCGAAGGTCCCGCCGAAGGCCGTCACCCCCGCCCCCATGATCTTGCCGGGCTGGTCGAAGGCGAAGAAATAGAGCGGGTGCCCGTCGTAGGTGACCTGGAACGTCCCGTCGGGGCGGGGGATCGAGCCGAGCATGCTCGAGCTCACCCCGGACCCACTAGCGGCCGCCGGCGGGGTGCTGGTGAGCACCGGGGGCCAGTCGCGGGCGCAAGCCCCCCTGCACCTGCTGGTCGTTGCGCTGTCGGCGCTGAAGGAGTAAAGCGCGAACGGCCGGCTCGCATACGTCGAGGGCGGGTCCATGGCGAGCACGCTCGTCCCGGAGTCGGTCATCGAGGAGATGGGCGCAGTGCCCGGGTCGAACTGTCCCGACGGGGAGATCGTGTACCAGACTCCGTGGGCGTTCTGGTCGACTAGGTACTCGCCGTTGGTCAGGCCCGAAGCGGCCCCGGCTGCCAGGTCGAAGGCGAAGAGGTAGAGCGGATGACCGTCGTAGGTCACCTGGTGGGTGCCGTTGCGGAGGCTGATGGTTCCGATCAGGTGCGGGTCGACCCCCGGACCCACCTTCGGCCGCATCGTCGTGAGCAGTGGCGGCCAGATCCCCGAGCAGGGCCCAGTGCAGGTGCTCCGGTAGGCGGGGTCCATGGTCAGGCCGTAGAGCGTTCGCGAGGTGGCGAAGGCGGTCGGGGTGGAGAGCACCACGCCGGCGGCGGAGGTCTCGAGGTCGAGCGTCGCCTGGCCGGCGTCGGGCCGGCCCTGGGGGTCGACCAGGTGCCAGTAGACGTCGAACGCGGCGACGTCCTCTCCGTTGGTCTCGTGCGGAGCAGTGTCCTTCACGAACTCGTAGAGCGGCTGGCCGTAGTAGGTCACCTGGTAGAGGGTCGTCCCACCGGGGCCGCTGCGAGCGACGGTGCCGAGCTCCCCACGGTGGACACCCCTGGAGGCGTTGAACGGCCCGTTCGGTCCCGGCGCGAGCAGCGGCGGCCAGGCGGTGGCGCAGGCGCCGGTGCAAGTGCTCCGGAGCGGGAGCTTCGGCCCGGTGGTCTGGTCGAAGGAGTCGTAGTAGAGCGCCTGGCCGTCGGCGGCGAAGAGCACCTGCCCGTAGCGCGTGTGACCGGTGGTCACCGTCA
>JAKARG010000501.1 GCA_021819345.1 Actinomycetes bacterium
CGATCTACCCGTGATCGACGCAGCCCTCAGTTTGTGCGCGTCGATCTGGTCGGTCCATCGGGCGGCAAGCCGGGATCCCAGCGGCACAGACCCTGCCGTTCGCCGAGTTCTCCCCGTGATCTCACTCCAAGGTCCACGTGGTGAACCTTGCATGAACGAAGCGCAGCCACCAGGCGCGAACGACACCTTGCGTGCCAGAAGGCGGCCCTACCAAGGCCCTCCGGACGTGGCCTCACTCTCGACGTGGCATGCTGCAGGCGTGCCGGCAACGAACATTCCGCGCTCGAAGGGCTCGCTTCCGGCCTGGCTCTCGGTGCCGGAGGGAACCGGACCCTGGCCGGGCATCGTGGTGATCCATGATGCGCTCGGCATGAGCCAAGACCTTCGGAACCAGGCTGACTGGCTCGCCGCCAACGGCTACCTGGCGGTGGCGCCAGACCTCTTCTTCGGACGAAGCACGACGTTCTGCATGATCTCGATCATGCGCCAAGCACGTGCCCGGCGAGGCTGGGCGTTCGACGACATCGAGGCCACCCGAGCATGGCTTGGCGCGCGAGACGATTGTACGGGCAAGCTCGGAGTGATCGGCTTCTGCATCGGCGGAGGTCTCGCTCTGTTGCTCGCTCCCGACCGCGGATTCTCCGCAGTGGGGGTGAACTACGGAACCGCGTCAAAGGACGTCTACACGGCCGAGTTCCTCGCCAGTGCCTGTCCTATTGTCTCCAGCTACGGCGCCAAGGACCGTAGCCCTACCCTCCCGGGCGCGGCGGCCCGCCTGGAAGCCGCGCTCACCACCCTCGGGCTCCCCCACGACGTGAAGGAGTATCCGGAGGCCGGCCACGGCTTCATGAACGACCACGACGGAGCAGGCGACAAGTCACCGCTCCTCTTCGCCGTGATGGCAAGACTCACGCCAGGATCCGGGTACCACGCGGCGTCCGCCGAGGACGCGCGTCGGCGCATCGTCAGCTTCTTCGACGCGCACTTGAGCGCGTAACACACGGGCGGGCGCACGACGGGGTGTTCAGACCTAGATTCAATACTGGGTGTTCGGATATAGATCCAATACCGTTTAGTTAGAGTTGCATCTATGGCATTCTTCTCCGATACCGAGAGCAGGGTGGGTCAGGCCGCAGACCAACGAGCGTCTCTCCGATCATGCCGCGCTCGGGGTGCTGGCTCGGACGTCCCCCCCGTCGCTGAACGACAGCGAGTTCGGTCGTCCGACACCGGCTCGGGGTGAGGGCTCGGCGTTCGCTCAGGTCCGCCTCGTCGGCCTCGGCGAGTGCGGTACGCACGCGCTTGTAGATGTCTCGATGCGAGGCCACGAGACGGGCGGGAACACGCTTGCGCTCGACCTGGTCCGGTCCCTTGGGCCGGGGATGCTCCTGCTCGGCGACCGGGGCTTTGGTGGGTCCTACGTGCTGTTCGGCGCGATGGCCGCCACCGGTGCGGACCTGCTTTGGCGGGTGAAGTCGAGCGCGTAGCTCCCGGTCCTCGAACGCTTCAGTGACGGCTCGTACCGCTCCGAGCTGGTCATCAAGGACGACAAGGGCCGCAAACAGCAGGTGCTCAGCGTCCGGGTGGTCGTCTACGAGATCTGTGAGCTTTACCGCTCTGCTCGCGCAGCACGGCGAAGTGTTCCTTCTGGGATCGGCACGACCGCGCACGCGATCGGCCACACGCTGTGCACAGCGGTCGCCGAGATCGCTCGCGAGCTGCTCCCTGAGCGCCCGCTTCGTGCTACGCCACGTGTGGTGCAACGCAACATGAGCAAGTTCGGCGTCAAACGCACCGCGCATCGCAACTGGCCCCGGCCGACCAAGCCTACCAGGGAGGCCGTCCGTGCCCTTGCCGCAGCACCACTAAACGATAACGATCCAAGCAGGGGTTTCCCGCCAGCGAATCAGGTCGGGCGGGCGTAACTTCCCCCCGTCACTCGAGCGGTCCGGGATAGGCCAGCTCCGCTCGTTCGGCAAGCTTGTTCGCGGAGTGCCGCACCGTCAGGAGCACTACCAAGATGACGACCACGGCGGCGCCTCCCAGGGCGAGGTTGATCATTCCTGAGAGGTGACGAAGCGTCGTTCCTGCCTCGTAGGAGGCCAGCGTGTAGATGCCGGCCCACGCGATCCCGCCCGAGGCGTTTGCCGGTAGGAAGCGCCGCCAGCGCATGCGGCTCGTGCCCGCGAGAAAGGCGGCGTAGGTCCGCAGGATGGAGACGAAACGCCCCAAGAAGACCACCTTGGCGCCGTGGCGGTCGAAGACGTAGCGCCCGACCTTGAGCTTGCGCTCGTCGAGGCGCACCTTCTTCCCATAGCGCAGGGCGAGGCGGTACCCGCCCTTGTCGCCGATCCAAAAGCCGATGTTGTCGCCGATGATCGCAGCGGCAGACGCCACGGCGAAGATGGCCCACGGGTTCAGGTGGTGGGTCTGGCCGGCGTAGGCGCCGGCCGCGACGAGGGCGGTCTCGCCCGGCAGGGGTACCCCCAGGCTCTCGGCGGCCACGAGCAGGAAGACCGCCCAGTACCCGAAACTCGAGACGAGGTGGTCGACGCTCATGTTCCCGAGGGGTCCTCGACTTCGGTTCGGCGTCGGCTCGTGCGCGGCAAGACGAGCGCCGTGCAAGCGCCGAGGGCCGCGGCGATGGCCGCGAAGCCGAGGGCGAGGCTCACGGGGCCGAAGGTACCGACGAGCGCCAGTCCGCCGGCATCGCCCAGCTCGCGTGCGAGCTCGCCCGCCCCACAGACGGGCAGGACCTGGTGGCGGGTGGTCGCTGCGCGGGTCGTGGTGCTCACGGGCGCCGGGGGGCCTCGTGCACGCGCTCGGTGATGTCCTCGAGCAGCTCGGCACAGTCCTCGAGGTGTCGCTCCCCGTCACGCAAAAGGCCCATGGCACACCTCGTCGTGAG
>JAKARG010000502.1 GCA_021819345.1 Actinomycetes bacterium
AACACCGTGCTCGTGCTCGGGGTCGCCCTCATTGCCGGTGGCCTCCGGCACGGCACCCAGCGCTTCGACCCCGAGGAGCCCCGGCTGTACGGGTCTTTGCTCCTCGTCATCGTCGGCGCCCTGCTGGTGCCGACCCTCGCCCACCATCTCGACATCCCTGCGGCGCGCCACGGTCGTGCCCTCTCCGACATCGACGCCGTAGTGCTGCTGGTCCTCTATGCGGCGAGCACGGTGTTCCTCCTTCGTCGGAGCGACGGCCAAAGCGTCGCCAGCGCCGGTCCCTTCGTCGGCGCGATGGGCACCCTGGTCGCCGCCGGGGTCGGCGCCGCAGTGGTCTCGGACTGGTTCGTCGGGGCGCTCGAGCCGGCGACCCGGGCGCTGCGGATCAGCCCGGCCTTCACCGGTCTCGTCGTCGTCGCCCTCGCGTCCAACGCAGTCGAGAACGCGGTCTCGGTCCGCTTCGCCCTCCGGGCCCAACCCGCCTACACCCTGGCAACGACCCTGGCCAGCCCGCTCCAGATCGCCCTGCTGCTCACCCCGCTGCTCGTCCTGCTGAGCCCTGCGATCGGCCCGGCACCTCTCACCCTCGTGTTCTCCCCGCTGCTCGTGGCAGCGCTCGGGATCGGCACGCTCGTCGTGGTGGTCGTCGTCTACGACGGCGAGTACACCTGGATCGAGGGAGCGGCCCTGGTGGGACTCTACGTCACCGTCGTAGCCGCCTTCTGGTGGGGTTGAGCCCCGCAGGGAGGCGCCTCGGCGAGCCTCGCAGCCACCCGCACGCTCGGTGGCCGACGCCCGCCGGAGGAGCCCCGACCCGGGGCTCGCCACCAGCTGAGTAGCTTGGCCCCCCATGTCGCATCGCATGTCACCCGGCGAGGCCTTTCCCCTCGGAGCCAACTGGGACGGCAGCGGTACGAACTTCTGCCTGTACTCCCAGCTCGCCGAGGCGGTGGAGCTCTGCTTGTTCGACGAGGACGGCAACGAGCGGCGCTACCGGCTGCCGGAGGTCGACGCCTACTGCTGGCACGGGCACCTGGAGGGGGTCGGGCCCGGCACCCGATACGGCTACCGGGTGCACGGCCCCTACCGTCCAGCCGACGGGCTGCGCTGCAACCCGGCCAAACTGCTCCTCGACCCCTACGCCAAGGCCGTCGACGGGGAGGTCTCCTGGGGACAGGAGGTCTTCCCCTATCCCCTCGGTGCCGACGACCTGACCGCCGACGAGAGCGACTCCGCCCCGCACATGCCGAAGGGGATCGTCATCGACCCGGCATTCGACTGGGGCGACGACCGCCCTCCGAGGACTCGCTGGGCCGACACACTGATCTACGAGACCCACGTGAAGGGTCTCACCTGGCGCCACCCGCAAGTCCCCCCCGAGCTGCGCGGTACCTATGCCGGGGTCGCCCATCCGGCCCTGGTCGACCACTTCAGCCGGCTCGGGGTGACCGCCGTAGAGCTGATGCCCGTCCACCACTTCGTCCACGACGATCGTCTGGTGTCGCTCGGCCTGCGCAACTACTGGGGCTACAACTCGATCGCCTTCCTCGCGCCCCACAACGCCTACGCATCCCGTCCGGGTCACCGGGTCGTGAACGAGTTCAAGGCGATGGTGCGAGCCCTGCACGCTGCGGGAATCGAGGTGATCCTCGACGTCGTCTACAACCACACCGCAGAGGGGAACCATCTCGGCCCCGAGCTCAGCATGCGCGGCATCGACAACCCCTCCTACTACCGGCTGGTCGACGGGAACCCCCGGATGTACCACGACACCACCGGGACCGGTAACAGCTTGAACATGCGCCACCCGCACGTCCTGCAGCTGCTCATGGACTCGCTGCGCTACTGGGTCCAAGAGATGCACGTGGACGGCTTCCGCTTCGACCTGGCAGCGACGCTCGCCCGCCAGTTCCACGAGGTCGACCGGCTCTCGGCGTTCTTCGACCTGATCCAGCAGGACCCGGTGATCAACCAGGTGAAGCTCATCGCCGAGCCCTGGGACGTGGGTGACGGCGGCTACCAGGTGGGGAACTTCCCCCCCCTGTGGTCGGAGTGGAACGGCAAGTACCGGGACTCGGTCCGGGACTACTGGCGCCAGGCCGGAGCCTCGATCGGAGAGCTGGCCGAGCGGCTGACCGGCAGCTCCGACCTCTACGAGGCGACCGGGCGGAGGCCTTTCGCCAGCATCAACTTCGTTACCTGCCACGACGGCTTCACGCTGCGCGACCTCGTGAGCTACGACACCAAGCACAACGAGGCCAACGGCGAGGACGGCCGGGACGGCTCCGACGACAACCGCTCGTGGAACTGCGGACAAGAGGGCGACACCGACGACCCCGGGGTGCTGGCCCTGCGCCGACGCCAGGCCCGAAACTTCCTCGCCACGCTGCTCGTCTCCCAAGGCGTACCGATGCTTCTCGGGGGTGACGAGCTCGGCCGCACCCAGGGCGGCAACAACAACGCCTACTGCCAGGACAGCGAGATCTCCTGGTACGACTGGGACCACCTCGACGGGGACCTGCTCGACTGGACCGAGGCGGTCGTCGACCTCCGCCGGAGCCCTCCGGTGCTCCGACGCCGGCGCTTCTTCCAGGGGCACCCGGTGAGGGGCTCGCAGCGCCGGGGGGTGCTGCCCGACATCGGGTGGTTCCGGCCCGACGGCCAGGAGATGACCGACACCGACTGGCGCGTCGGCTACGCCAAGAGCCTGGCCGTGTTCTTGAACGGCGCCGCGATCCCCGACCCCGACGAGCTCGGCCGGCCGGTGATCGACGACTCGTTCTACATGCTCTTCAACGCCTGGGACCAGGACCTCGGCTTCACCCTCCCCGGACCCCGCTGGGGACGGGCCTGGACCGTCGCCCTCGACACCGCCGCCGACCGCCCGGCCACCACCCCCGGGGCC
>JAKARG010000503.1 GCA_021819345.1 Actinomycetes bacterium
TCTGTGCCCGAACCGCCACCCCGAACCGCCACCCCGAACCGCCACCCCGTGCCGCAGCCGGAAGCTCAGCCAGGCGAGGGCTGGCGAAGAGGGCGTCAACCAACCGTCCAGGCCGCCTCATCTGCGCCAACCAGCGGGCACAGCGCGCACGGCGGTTGCGGCGCGAGACGACGGCCATCGCGCTCTCGGCCTGCCACGCAGCGCGGTCGGCCCGTCAACCTCCCGGCCCGCCCGGAGAGCCCCGGCACCGGCGACCAGCGGCGGAGATCGACCCGGTGCGGCACGCCGCACACCGCGGGAGCTTCCGTCGCCGTACCGGCAGCAAGCCCGCCTGACCGCTCTGCGCGGGGACCCGGAGAGCCTGGACGGCCGAGGAGGAGATGCTTAGCGAGGCTCAGGGAAGAAGCCGCAGAAGCCCCTGTAGGGCCACCACACCACCTCTGAGCAGGACTTTTGCGGTGGGCGAGGGGGGACTTGAACCCCCACATCCTTTCGGACACAGGAACCTGAATCCTGCGCGTCTACCTATTCCGCCACTCGCCCGAGCAGGACCCCTACCGTAGTCTGCTGGCGGACCCCAGGCCAGCCATCAGGGCACTACCCTACTTGGTGACCATGGGACTGCAACAGTTCGAAAGACGTCTAGAGCGGCTCGTGGAGGGCGTCTTCGCGCGTGCCTTCCGTAGCGGCCTGCAGCCCGTGGAGGTAGGGCGGAGGCTCACCCGGGAGATGGACCTGCGCCGTACGCTGGCCCCGAAGGGGACCCTCACGCCGAACCGCTTCGTGGTGGTGCTCTCCCCAGAAGACGCCGATCGGTTCGCACCCATAGAAGAGGAACTGGTGAGCGAGCTGATCGGAGTAGCGAGGGACCACGCCGATCGGGAAGGCTACATCTTCATCGGTCCGGTGACCGTCGAGCTGGAGGTCGACGAGCACCTGGTCGAGGGGACCTTCGACCTGGAGGGCGAGCTGACCCGGGCTGGCGGCGGGGCCGCCCTGGTCCTGGGTGACGGGCGAAGGGTCCCGCTCGGAGACACTCCGGTCAACATCGGGAGGCTGCCCGAGTGCGAGGTCGTGCTGGCAGACGGGAACGTCAGTCGACGGCATGCACAGATCCGCCGCCAGGGGGGCGGGTGGGTATTGACCGACCTGGGCAGCACCAACGGCACGCGTTTGAACAACTTCCGCCTCACCACTCCGAGTGAGTTGCGCCCAGGCGACGAGATCACAGTCGGCAACAGTGTCCTCCGCTTCGAGACGGCCTGAGCTCCAGCCCGACCAGAGCATGAGCCAAAGTGTCCCAACCGCTGCTCACCATCCTCAAGTACGTATTTCTGGCGGTCTTGTACCTCTTCTTCGTTCGGGTGCTCCGTGCCGTCTGGACCGAGCTGCGTGAGCCGAAGATCGCCACCGTCGAGCGGGTGCTCACCGTTCCCGAGACCGCCCTCGTGCCGGCGGTGGCGACGAGGATCCCCGAGGACGATCCAGCTGGCCCCTCCGAGGCGCTGGTAGAGGTGACCTCCAACGGCTCCTCGGGACGGAGGTTCCCGCTCGGCAACGAGACATCTCTCGGCCGTTCACCCGGCTGCGGAGTCGCGTTGCCGGGTGACACTTTCGTCTCTCAAGTACATGCAAGGATCTTCCGGAGAGATGGGTCCGTCTGGGTCGAAGACCTCGGCTCGACCAACGGGACCTTCCTCAACGGCACGCGCGTTGGACCCCCTCTCGCCATGCAGGTCGGCGACCGGCTCCGGGTCGGCCAGACCATCTTGGAGCTGTCGCCATGACCCGCCTGGTGGCCGGCTCGGCGACCGACGTCGGCCTGGTGCGACGGATGAACCAGGACCACCTGCTGGTGGCCGAGCCGCTGTTCGCAGTCGCCGATGGCATGGGTGGCCATGCGGCCGGCGAGATCGCTTCGGAGACTGCGCTCGAAGCTCTGCTCGGAGCCATCGGGATGGACCAGAGCGAGAGAGCGTGGACCCCAGGCGACGTCGCAGATGCCGTCCGAGCAGCCAACCGAGCAGTGTGGGACGAGGCACAAGCCAACCCTGACTTCAAGGGCATGGGCACGACCCTTACGGCCCTGGCGCTGGTCCGGGACGGAGGGGCTGACCGCCTGGCGGTGGCCAACGTGGGCGACTCACGAACCTACCGGCTCCGGGAAGGCCGCCTCGAGCAGCTCACGGTCGACCACAATCTGGTGTCAGAGCTGGTTGCCGAAGGCCAGATCGGCGTCGACGAGGCCAAAACCCACCCGCAGCGCCACGTTCTCACCCGTGCACTCGGGGTCTACCCGGAGGTGGAAGTGGACCTCTTGGTCGCTGATCCCCGCGTCGGTGACCGGTTCATCCTGTGCAGCGACGGACTCTCCCAGGAGGTGCCCGACTCCCAGATCGAGTCGGTCGTCCGTCGCCTCATCTCACCCACCGACGTCGCGCACGAGCTCGTCTCGCTCGCCCGCCTACACGGGGGCAGCGACAACATCACGGTCGTGGTGGTCGACGTGAGCGACGATGGTCCCGGCACCGCTCGTGAGGTGCCACCCGAAGCCGAAGGGACCCTTTCCGCCGCCCGCGTGAACGGACGGACTTCTGAAATAGCACAGCAGCGAGTCGCAGCTGACCTCGCCGAACCGACCGGCTCCAGCGCTGCGGTGCTCTCGGCGGGAGGCCAGCCCTCTTCCCCGGTCGACGGCCCCAAGGCGAGGTCATCCGGGCTCCGACGGGGTCGGCCGAGGCATACGCCGCCCCCGGTGCTGGGACCGCGAAACCGGCTCGTTACCCTGAGGGTGGCCCTGTGGATGGCCGCGCTGATAGCCGTCTTGGCTGCGGCATACGGTGGGGCCGATTACTACGAGCACTCTTCCTACTTCGTGGACCTCCGAGGCAACGATGTTGCC
>JAKARG010000504.1 GCA_021819345.1 Actinomycetes bacterium
TCCGATCACGCCCGCGCAGCGGTTGCGGCTTCGGGGCGCAAGTACGCCGTCTACTACAGCGAGCGGCTGCACGTCGAGGCTGCGGTGTTCGCCGGGCAGCTCGTCGAGGAGGGGCGGATCGGCCGGGTGCTCCAAGTGCTCGGCACCGGGCCGCACCGGCTCGGCACCGAGGGTCGGCCGCCCTGGTTCTTCGACAAGGATCGGTACGGGGGGATCCTGTGCGATATCGGAAGCCACCAGATCGAGCAGTTCCTCTACTTCACGGGCGCGGAGGATGCCGAGATCACCTCGGCCAGGGTCGCCAACTACGACCACAAGGACCACCCGGGGCTAGAGGACTTCGGTGACTGCTCCCTGGTCGGGGACAACGGGGCGACCGGCTACTTCCGGGTCGACTGGTTCACCCCCGATGGGCTGCGCAGCTGGGGCGACGGCAGGACGTTCCTCCTAGGGACGAAGGGCTACATCGAGCTGCGCAAGTACGTCGACGTCGCCCGGGACCCGGTAGGTGACCAGGTGTACCTGGTCGACGGCGAGGGGGAGCACCACTTCTCGGTGCACGGTCAGGTGGGCTACCCCTTCTTCGGCCAGCTCGTCCGGGACTGTCTCGACCGTACCGAGACGTCCATGTCGCAGGACCACGCGTTCAAGGCGGCCGAGCTGTGCGTGGCTGCGGAGGCCCTGGCTCGTCGGATCGAGTGAGCGCGCGGCTCCGACGCGTGCAGCTCACACCTTGAAGAGTGCCTTCGGGCGATGGTACGCGAAGGCAGTCGCCTGCTCGGTGGCTTCGTCGATCCCCAAGCGGTGCTCGCAGACGAGCCGGGAGAGGTACCCGCAGAGCACCCGCCTGGCCAGGTCGTGGCGGGCTCCGATGCCACAGAGCGAGCGGGTGTCGTCGACGAACCCGGCCAGCTTGGCGAGCCCGGCGGTCTCGCCGAGGGCGGAGAAGGCACGGGCCATGGAGTCGGGCGCGTCGAGGAACCACCAGGGTGCGCCGGCGAAGAGGGCAGGGAAGTAGCTCACGAGCGGCCCGATCTCCCGGGCGAAGGTCGTCTCGTCGACGGTGTAGAGCACCAGCCTGAAGCCTGGGTGATCCCCGTAGCGCGACAGGAGCGGGCGGAGGGTCCTGATGTAGTCCGTCCGGGTCGGGAAGTCTTGGCCGATGTCGGGTCCGTAGGTCGCAGCGGTGTCGGCCACGTAGTCGCGGACCACCCCGACGTGCAACTGCATGACCAGACCGTCGTCGCAGGCCATCCTGGCCATCTCGTCGAGCATGTGGCCCCTGAAGGCTTCCACCTCCGCGCTCGATCCGCCGCCGTGGGACAGTCGGCGGAAGAGCCCTGCCAGCTCTGCCGGGTCCAGCCGTTCCGTTCCGGTCACCGGGACGCCGTGGTCGGTGGCGGTCGCACCGGCTCGGGCGAAGGCCTCTCTCCGGGAGCGCAGCGCCTCCAGGTAGCCGTCGTAGCCGTCGGTCTCGATGCCGGTGAGCTCGGCGAGACGGGCGAGGCTCGCCGAGAAGCCGGGGTGGGACGGATCGACCAGCTCGTCGGGTCGGTAGGTCGGCAGGATCCGGCCACGCCAGGTCTGGTCGCTCGCCAGCTCCTGGTGCACGCGTAGCTCGCAGAGGGGAGAGTCGGTCGTGGTGAGCACCTCGAGCCCGAAGCGTTGGTAGAGCGATCGGGGTAGGAGCTCCTCGGTCGCCAACCGGTCACAGGCGGCTTCGTATGTCGCGTCGGCGTTGCCCGGCGACGGCATCTCCCGGAGGCCGAACAGCTCGTGCAGCTCGTGCTCGAGCCACAGGCGGGATGGAGTGCTCGCCAGGGCTCCCCAGTGCTCGCAGAGGTTCCCCCAGACCTGCCTGCCCCCAACCGCCTGCGAGGTGCCTTCCTTGCGACCGATGCCCAGGGCCTCGAGGGGGACGCCCTGGGCGTGAAGCAGGCGGACCACGTAGTGGTCGCTCGTCACGAGCAGCTCTGCCGGGTCGGCGAACGGCTCGTTGTGGAGGAAGAGGTTGGCGTCGAGGTGGCCGTGTGGGGAGACGAGCGGCAGCGGCTCGACGGCCTCGAAGAGCTGCCGTGCGACCCGGCGTTGCTCCTCCCCGGCGGGCAGCAGTCGGTTCGGGTGCAGCTCGAGCGGCCTCACCGGCCGGCCCCGAGGGCCTCGGCGCCTGAAGCGGCCCGCCTCACGCCAGGGCTCCGAGCTGCATGGCCCGCTCGACCGAGGCAAGGGCGGCGGGAGCCTGACGGCCGAGGTCCTCCCAGTTGCACTCGATCGAGCAGCGCCCTTCGTAGCCTACGGAGGCCAGCTCGGAGAAGACTCTACCGAGGCGCTCCTCGTCGCTCGGTCCCGGGGGCTGGCGCCTCGGACCACAGACGTGGACGTGCGCGATCCGCGAGCCGAAGCGCCGGATCACCGAAGGGTCCTCGTCCTCCTCCTGTAGGTGGAAGGCGTCCACTACCAGTCCGAGCGGCTCGAGGTCGAGCTCCTCCACGAGCTCTCCGGCTTCCTCCAGGCTGTTCACGATGTTGGTCTCGGCTCGGCGCAGGTGCTCCAGGCACACATAGCTGCCGGGCGGTGCCGCCTCGGCCGCCATGCGCAGGGCGTCGGTGAGCTGGCGCCGGGCCTCGTCGCGCGAGAACCCCTCGGGCACCCGCCTGGCGTCGCCGCTGCCGAACACGACCCGCTCGATCCCGAGCAGGCCGACCCGCTCCATCGCCTCGGTGATGTAGGCGCGAAGCGCTCCGGGGTCCACCGCCTCCCCCACCACCCGTAGGGTGGCTGGCAGCAGGACGTTCGCACATCGCGGCGGCAGACCTCCGGCGCTCCAGCCCTCGAGACCGGCCTCGAAGGTCTCCCTGTCTTCTTTCATGATCGAGCGTGCCACCGTGGGCTCAGATCG
>JAKARG010000505.1 GCA_021819345.1 Actinomycetes bacterium
GGGGTGAGCGCGCTCGGGGTCCGTTTCGTGCCCTCCGATCCGAGCGCTCCCCCGGCGTCGGGGCTGATCGAGGCGATGGAGTCAGAGATGCTGGCCCTCTACGGCGTGCCGGGGTCCGGCGAGGTCACTGCGCCTTCTGGTGGTGGCGGACACGAGCCGGCCCCCGCCGATCCACTATCGGGCGCCGGCCACCGGGCTGCGGGCAGCGCCCACCTCGGCACAGCCCTGGAGCCCTCCGAGCTCAGCCCGCCGCGCGGGGTGTACCTGGTGGGGACGGTCGGGGACGAGGTTGCCGCCGGGGGTGGATTACGGACGCTCGCTGCGGGGATCGGGGAGATCAAGCGGATGTACGTGGTGCCCCGCTGGCGGGGTCGGGGGCTCGGCGCTGCGCTGCTCGCCGAGCTCGAGGTGCACGCCGCCGGGGTGCTCGGCCTGCGGGTCACCCGGCTCGACACCGGCCCGAGGCAGCCTGGAGCGCAGAGGATGTACGAGCGTGCCGGCTACCGCTCGATCGGCAACTACAACGCCAACCCCCACGCCGGCTTCTGGGGGGAGAAGCAGCTCGGCGGGTGCGGCTACGGGACGGGTCCCGTGGGGTAGCCTGAGGCCGGGTGGCGCCCCGCAGCTGGTGAGCGCTTCGTACTCCGACAGCTTCGTACGCCCTGTCGTCCGGGCCCCGGACGCCGACCGATCCGAGAGAGTCGATGATCGTCGCTGAGCACCTGACCAAGACCTATGGGGCCCACCGCGCGGTCGACGACTTGAGCTTCAGCGTCGGGCCGGGGCGGGTGACCGGGTTCCTCGGGCCGAACGGCGCCGGCAAGACCACCACCATGAGGATGATCCTCGGGCTGGACCACCCGACCAGCGGGCGGGTGACCATCGACGGTCGCCCCTACCGCGACCTACCGGTGCCACTTCGCGAGGTCGGCGCCCTGCTCGACGCCAAGGCCATCCAGGGCAACCGCAGCGCCTTGGCGCACCTCGAGGTGCTCGCCGCGAGCAACGGCATCCCTCGCTCCCGGGCCCTGGAGGCGCTCCGCCTGGTCGGCTTGGAGCAGGTCGCCCGCCGGCGGGTCGGTGGGTTCTCACTCGGGATGAGCCAGCGCCTCGGGGTGGCCGCCGCCCTGCTCGGCGATCCCCACACCCTCCTCTTCGACGAGCCGGTCAACGGCCTCGACCCCGAGGGGATCCAGTGGATCCGGGAGCTCATGAAGGGTCTGGCCTCGGAGGGTCGGACGGTGCTGGTCTCGAGCCACCTGATGAGCGAGATGGCCCTCACCGCCGACCACCTGATCGTGATCGGGAGGGGCCGGCTGATCGCCGACTCGTCGGTCGAGGAAGTGATCGAAGCCGGGTCGCGCCAATCGGTGCTCGTCCGCAGCCGGGACGACTCGGCGCTCGCCGCCCGGCTGGAGGCGCTCGGCGCAGGCGTGGTGCCGGCGCCCGCCGGCGGCCTGCTGGTGAGCGGCACGGGGCCGGGAGCCGTGGGCGAGGCCGCCCTCGCAGCTGCGATCGTGCTCGAAGAGCTCACCCCCCAGCGCGTGTCACTCGAGGAGGCCTTCATGGAGCTCACCCGCGGGGAGGTCGAGTTCGCCGCCGGCGGTCTCGCCGGGACTGCCCCATCGGCCCTGCCCGAAGCGGCGAGCCCACTGGAGCCACGGCAGTGACCGCCGTCGCGCCCCGTCCGGCAGCGGGTGCCCCCGCTCGGGATGCCTCGGCCGGGGTCTTCGATGTGCTGCGCTCGGAATGGCTGAAGCTCCGTAGCCAGCGGTCCACCTGGATCAGCCTCGCCGTTGCCCTCGTGCTCGGGATCGGCGGGGGCGCAGGCATCTCGGCCGCAGCCGCCCACGCCTACCGCCAGGGCCACCTCGGTCGGCACGGCTGGCAGCCGGTGGAAGTGAGCCTCGTCTCGATGTTCTTCGTCCAGTGGGTGATGGCGGTCCTCGGGGCGCTCACCATCACCGGCGAGTACGGATCGGGGATGATCCGTACCTCTCTCGCCGCAGTCCCCAAGCGGTGGCGGCTGCTCGTCTCCAAGGCGGTGGTGCTCGGCGCGGTGGTGCTCGTGGTCGGGGAGGTGATCGCCTTCGGCTCGTTCCTCGTCGGCCAGGCGCTCTTCGGCTCCGGGGTGCCGCATGCCTCGCTGTCCCAAGGCGAGGCGCTACGGGCGGTGATCGGGGCGGGCCTCTACCTGACCGCCGTCGCGCTCTTGTCGATGGGCGTCGGCTTCCTGGTCCGTAGCACCGCGGCGGCGATCGCGATCGTCGTCGGGCTGCTGTTCGTCTTTCCGATCGTCTTCGAGGCGATCCCGGTGTCGTGGTTGAACACCGTCGACAAGTGGTGGCCGACGAAGGCTGGCGCCCAGATCTACTCGCAGGTCGGGCCGCACGCCTCCGACGTCCTCGGGCCCTGGGCCGGCTTCGGCATCCTCTGCGCCTTCGTCGCAGTGGTCCTCGCCCTCGGCTACAGCGCTCTCGCTTCCCGCAACGCCTGATGCGGGGCGCCGGGCCGGCAAGAACCCGGGCGAGGGAGGGCGGGGGAGTAGGCCCGAGGTGAACCCAGGGGGCCTGCTGCGTTCGATCGTCTTCGGACGAAAGCACGACTGGGGCATCGGCATCGCCTCTGGCATCGTCGCCTTGGCGGCCCTCGTCGCCGGGTCGGTCTTCGGGCACATCTCCACCGGGGCACCGCTGCGGGAGGTCCTCGTCGCCGTGGGCTGCGCCCTCGGAGTCCTTGCGTTCGGGGTGATCGCCACCGCGCGCATCTCCGAGGCGGTGGCCCGCTCCGCGTTCCTGCTTTCCAGCCCGTCGGCGGGCGTCGCGGCCAGGATCTTCACTTCCGGGGTCGGCTACCTGATCTGTGTCTTCTCGATCCTTGCGGTCCTCTACGTGTAGA
>JAKARG010000022.1 GCA_021819345.1 Actinomycetes bacterium
CTTGCTGCCCCCGTAGGAGCCAGAGAGGGAAGAAGCGGCGGGTCCCGCCGTCGTCGAGGCGACGACCTTGGTGAAACCACCGGCCGACGGAGACGACGAGGCGCCGGGCGGTCCGTAGCCGGAACCGGCGGCGAACGCCGGAGAGGCGCCGGCCAGTCCGGCGATTGCGAGGGTTGCCGCTGCCATCGCAGTGCGGAAGCCGAGGCGGCGAAGCGTGCGGTGGTCGGTGTGGGAGGGCAACGTGGTCTCCTTGAAGGCAACTCGGGCCTGTTGGGGGTAGCGCTCCGCTCGCCTCCAATGGATGGTGACGCTGGCGAGCTGCATACTGTTGATCGGTCATCTCGGCACCGGACTTGAGCGCTCCGCTGTGGCACGCATCTCTACGGACGAGGGCAGCGAGGCCGCCGGCAGGCCGCACCGCCAGCGTCCGGCGCCGCACCATCCAAGGGCCGGTGCTCCGAGGAGAGGCCCGGGCCATCTCGGTGAACCGGGCGCGCCCGGACGAGCTCGGTGTGCCAGCGGGCCGAAAACCCCGCGCTGCAGCACCGAGATCCGCACATCGCGCCCGCTACACCCAGATCGTGTCCCGAAAGGCACCGGCGTGGGCGGGCGAAAGGCGCCGGCGGGCGCTCGACGGCCCGGGCCCCGGTCCCCCCTGTCCCTTGCGGCGAACGACCCGCGCCCGACCCCACTCCCCTTCCCTTCGCCCACCCACCTGCGGTCACCCTCGGGGCATCAAGGCTCCGCCTCGTTGCCAGCGAGCACCACCGCCGGCTTGACCCGGCCATCGCCGTGATCCTCGTAGACCGCGAGCAGCTCTCCGGAGGACTCGAGCACCGCCCAGGGCCCGAGCCCGTGCGCTCCCAAGCTGCCGGCGTCGAGCACCTTGCCGCGGCGGACGGCGGCGGCGATCTCGTCGGCGACGGTGACCGAGGCCATCCCGGGCAGGCAGGCTGCCGGCGGCAGGACCCGTTCCGGGCCGATCTCGTCGAGGCCGACGGCCCCCTCGACACCCCACGGTCCGACCGCGACCCGCCGCAGGGCGCGCAGGTGGGCACCTCCGCCGAGGGCGGTGCCGAGGTCCGCAGCGAGGGAGCGCACGTAGGTGCCCGACGAGCACGACACATCGATGGCGAGCACCGGGCCGCCGCCCAGCGCGCCGGGGGCCGCCCGCTCCCCCGCCGCCTCGGCCACCTCGAAGCGCGAGACGCTCACCCTGCGCGCCGCTCGCTCGACCTCGACCCCCTCGCGGGCGAGCTGGTGCAGCCTGCGTCCCCCGACCTTCAGCGCGGAGACCATCGGCGGCACCTGGTCGATCTCACCGGTGAGCGCTCGGGCCGCCTCCCGGGCCTGCTCGAGCCCGACCGAGCTCATGTCCCAGCGGCCGGTGACCTCGCCGCCGGCGTCGAGGGTGGTGGTGGCAACGCCGAGCACCACCTCGCCGGTATAACGCTTGGGCAGGCCGGTCGACCAGCGCATCAGGCGGGTCGCGCGGCCGAGCCCGACGAGGAGAACGCCGGTCGCGTCGGGGTCGAGGGTGCCAGCGTGGCCGACCCGCCTCTGGCCGAGGACCCGCCGGCACCTCGAGATCACGTCGTGGCTGGTCATGCCGGCGGGCTTGTCGACCACGAGGAGGCCGTCGAGCACGCCCTCAGCCCTCGTCGGGTTGCCGGCGGTGGATCTCGGCCAGGATGTCCTCGATCCGCTGCCCGCTCGCTACCGCGGGGTCGGCGGCGAAGAGCAGCCGGGGCGTGCGCTTCATCCTCACCTGGCGACCGATCGCCGCCTGGAGCCGGACCCGGGCCTCGCCGAGCGCCTCCAGCGCGCCGTCACCCAAGGCGGCGAACAGCACCGTAGCCTCGTGCAGGTCGGGGTCGGCCTGCACGGCGGTCACGGTGAGCAGGCCGAGGCGCTCGTCGGCGTCGGCGAGGCGTTCGAGCTCCTCGGCCACCACCTGCCGGAGGACCTCGTTGACCCGGGCCGACCGGGGGTAGCGGGGAGCCGCCCCAGTGCTGCGGCGGGGGCTCCCGGAACGGTGGTGACGACCGGGGCTCACGGTGCTTCGGCCTCCATCCAGTCGCGCCTCGACGCAGTGACCTCCACCTCGGGAAAGGACCACACGAAGCGCTCCACGGAGTCCAGCACCTCTTTCACCCTGGTCGCCGACGACGACACCGCCGACATGCCGAGGGTCGCCCGCTGCCAGAGATCCTGGTCGCCGACCTCGGCTGCGGCGACCGAGAAACGCCGGCGGCAGCCCTCGAGGATCGGGGTGATGACGGCTCGCTTCTCCTTGAGCGAGTGGGTCCCGGGCAGGTGGAGCTCGACTGTGAGGGCGGCGACGTGCACGGGCGCCCCTCAGGTGCGAGGGATCTCCCTTTCCTCGAAGGTCTCGATGACGTCTCCCTCGCGCAGGTCCTGGTTGTTGGACAGGCCGATCCCGCACTCGAAGCCCGCGGCGACCTCCCGCACGTCCTCCTTGAAGCGGCGGAGGGAGGTGATCGCCCCCTTCCAGATGATGACCCCGTCGCGCAGGAAGCGGACCTTGGAGCCGCGGGTGATGGCACCCTGCCGCACGTAACAGCCCGCCACGGCCCCGATGCGCGGGATCCGGAAGATCTCCCGCACCTCGGCGTCCCCGGTCACGATCTCCTCGTACTCGGGCTTGAGCATCCCGACCATCGCGGACTCGATGTCCTCGAGCAGCTTGTAGATGATCTCGTAGGTCCGGATCTCCACGTCCTCGACCTCGGCGAGGTCCCTCGCCCCGCGGTCGGGGCGCACGTTGAAGCCGATGATCGTGGCGTTGGAGGCGGCGGCCAAGGTCACGTCGTTGGCGGTGATCCCTCCCACCGCCCGATGGATGAACGACAGCTTCACCTCGTCGCGCTCGAGCTTGCGCAGGCTGTCCGAGACGGCCTCGAGCGAGCCCTGGGTGTCGGCCTTGAGCACGAGGTTGAGCGTGGCCGTCTCGCCTCGCTGGATCTGCTCGAAGATGTCCTCGAGCTTGGCTCCGGTGCCGGTGGCCGACGAGGTGCGGCGCATCCCCGCCACCCGGGAGCGCTGCTCACGCTGCTCGGCGATGTCGCGTGCGGTGCGGCCCTTCTCCACCACCCGCAGCTCGTCGCCGGCCTCGGGAACGGTGTCGAAGTTGAGCACCAGCACCGGCATCGAGGGTGGTGCCTCCTTCACGTTGTCGCCGTGGTCGTCGATCAGGGCCTTGACCCGGCCCCAGGCGGCTCCGGCCACGACTGGGTCGCCGACGCGCAGCGTCCCGGACTGGACGATGACGGTCGCGACCGGTCCCTGACGGGCGTCGAGGTTGGCTTCCAGGACCACACCGCGCGCCCGGCCCTCGGGGTTGGCGGTCAGCTCCTCGAGCTCGGCAACGAGCAGCACCTGCTCCAAGACGTCGTCGACGCCCAGGTTCTGCAGAGCCGATACCTCGACCATGATCGTGTCGCCGCCCCAGGACTCGGGGACCAGGCCGAGCTCGGAGAGCTGCTGCATGACCCGGTTGGGGTCGGCGTCGTCGCGGTCGATCTTGTTGATCGCGACGATGATCGGCTTGCCCGACGCCTTCGCGTGAGCGAGGGCCTCACGGGTCTGGGGCATCACCCCGTCGTCGGCGGCTACGACCAGGATGACGATGTCGGTCACCTCGGCGCCCCGGGCGCGCATCGAGGTGAACGCCTCGTGGCCCGGGGTGTCGATGAAGGTGATCAGCTGGCCCTGGTAGTCGACCTGATAGGCACCGATGTGCTGGGTGATGCCGCCCGCCTCGCCAGCGACGACGTTGCTCTCCCGGATCCGGTCGAGCAGGAGCGTCTTGCCGTGGTCGACGTGTCCCATCACCGTCACGACCGGTGGGCGGGGTCGCAGATCGGCCTCGGCCTCGTCCTCGTCGTCGCCGAAGTACTTCGCCTGGAGCTCCGCTTCCTGCTCCTCCCCGGGGTCCACCAAGCGGACCTGGGCTCCGAGCTCGGCGGCGAACAGCTCGACCATGTCGTCGGTGAGCGACTGGGTAGCGGTCACCATCTCGCCCTGCTCGAAGAGGAAGCGGACGACGTCGGCGCCCGAGCGGTTGAGCTTCGGCCCGAGCTCCTGGGCAGTCGTGCCCCGCTCGACGATCACCTCCCCGACGGGTACCGGTGCGTCGGTGGGCGTGTAGCGGGTGAGCTCTTGAGCCTCGAGCTCCTCGACCGGACGGCGGCGTCGGCCGGGACGGCGGCGCGCACCACCGGGGCGCCCTCCGCGGCCTCCTCCGAAGTTGCGGCCACCCGGGGGGCCTCCTGCTCCGGGGGGGCCTCCGGGACCGCCGCCCGGGCGACCACGCCCGAGACCGCCACCCGGCGAGGGAGGGGAGGATCGGAGCCCGCTGAACCCGCCGGGGCGGGGCGCTCCGGTCCGCCCCCCTGGGCCTGCCGGCCGGCTACCAGGGGCGCCGGGGGCCGCCCCTGGCGGGGTCCTGCGTCCCGGAGGAGGCGGGATGGGCTTGCCCGACTGGGACATCGGCGGGCGGCGAAGACCCGGGGGCGGCGGGATGGGCTTGCCCGACTGGGACACCGGCGGGCGGGTCCCGCCTGGACCTACCGGTGCCTGGGGGCCGGCGCCACCGGCCCCGGAGCCACCCGGGCGCCCCTGCCCCGGCACCGGCGGCCGCTGCGGCCCTCCGGGTCGGCTCGGGGCACCACCGGGAGCGCCCGAGGCGGGTCGGGTCGGGGCACCATCCGAGGCGCCGGGCCGACCCGCATCGCCGTGGAGGGCGGCCGCCGGTCGGTCCAGGCCGGAGGGGAGCGGCGAGCCCGGGCGGGGCGCCGGAGCCGGCCTCGGCGGGAGCGGGCGGGCTGGGGGGCCGCCAGGAGCACGGGTCCCCGACCCGCTCGCTCCAGGGCGTGCTCCGCCAGGCGGGACCGCAGGGTCCGTAGGCGGCCGTCCACCGTCGGCCCCCGGACGGGAGGAACCCGTCGTCGGAGGGCCAGCCGGGGCCGGAGCGGCGGGATGGGGGGCTCCTCGGGGCGCGGTGGGCGACGTGGCCTCCGGAGCGGTGGCCGGCGGCACCACCTCGGCGGTGGCGGGCCGTTCGCCGCCGTCCGGCTGCGGACCAGAGGGTCGACTGCCAGGGACCCGGGCGGCCGAAGATCGGTCCGGACCACTGGGCGCCGACTCTGCTGCCGGAGCCCGAGTTGCTGGCGACTCGCCCATCGGCGACGGGGTCTCGGCGAGCGGGAACGGGTCCGGAGCCGTGAGCGGGGACGTAGCCGGTGCCGTGAGCGGGGACGGCGTCTCGGCCGTAGGAGCAGTCCCGACGGCAGGGATCGCCGAAGGCTCCGCACCCGTCTCGACGCCACCGGGCGGTGTCGTAGAGGTTGCAGCCTTGGTCGCCTTGGTCGCCTTGGTCGGGCGGGCCGGTTCCTCCTCGGGCTGGGTGTCGCGCCGCAGCCCCTCCCGATCGGCCTTGCGCCGGACGCGGTCCGCCTGCTGGTCCTCGAGGCTCGAGGAGTGGCTCTTGACCCCGATCCCGAGGGACATGCAGAGGTCGAGGGCCTCTTTGTTGGTGAGCCCGAGCTCTCGTGCCAGCTCGTAGACCCGGATTCGCTTGGTCGGCAAGTGCTGCGTCAGTCCCTTCCACCACGCGCAGCACCGTCGGCTACGCGGGCCGCCATTGTCTCACGTTTGGGCCCCACTCCTCGCAGCAGTTCACCAGCATCGGCCGGACCCGCCTCGACTGGTGCTCTGAAGGCCCTCGACCAGGCCTTTCGGCGCTCAGCGGCACTCAGGCAGGCTGGGTCCGGACCGTCGGGCGTAGCGCAGAGCCAAGCCCCCCGACCAGGAGCGGTGCGGCTCTGGAGGAGCGAACCGTCTGCTGAGCGCACCATCCTGAGCAGGGAGGCGGCAGGTGCTCGCCGACGACAGCCCACACAGGTGCGGACCGGTCCGACGGCCTGCTCGAGGACCTCCGACCCCTGCGGCCCTCCCGGATCGGGCTCGGGCCGTCTCCGGGCGCGCGCCCTGCCCTCACGCCTCGCCGTCGGCACCGGCAGCCGCCGCAGAGCCGGGAGCGTCGCTGCCCTCGGGTCCGAGCGGAGCTCCGTCCGCCGGCACACCGCCCTCCGCCGGCACACCGCCCTCTGCCTGAAGCTCGCCACCCTCCGAGGTCGCCGCCCCCGACTCGGCGAGGTTCCACTCCTCCGCCGAGACCGCCTCGCCGCCCTCGGCCGGCTGCCAGACCATCTCGCCGGCTTCGTTGGTGACCCACTCCCCCTCGGCCCACTCCTGGTCGGCGTAGGCCGCCTCCTCCGCCATCTGGGTCTCGCTCTTGATGTCGATCCGCCAGCCGGTGAGGCGCGCCGCCAGCCGAGCGTTCTGACCCTCCTTGCCGATGGCGAGCGAGAGCTGGAAGTCGTGGACGACCACTGTCGCGGTCCCAGTCAGGTCGTCGAGGTGGACCTCCTTGACCTTGGCCGGCTGCAGAGCCCGCATCACGAGCTCTCGGGGATCGTCGGAGAAGGGGACGATGTCGACCTTCTCGCCCCTCAGCTCGTTGGTGACCATCCGCACGCGCGCACCACGAGCGCCGACACATGCACCGACCGGGTCGACGTTGGAGTCGTTGGACCAAACGGCGATCTTGGTGCGGTGCCCCGGCTCACGGGCTGCGGCCTTGATCTCGACCACCCCACTCGAGATCTCGGGCACCTCGAGCTCGAAGAGCCTACGGATGAGACCGGGGTGCGTGCGGCTGACCACGATCTGCGGGCCCTTGCTGGTCTTGCGGACCTCGACGATGTAGGCCTTCAGCCGGGACCCGTGCTCGTAGCGCTCGTAGGGCACCTGCTCCGCCTGTGGCAACAGGGCCTCGACCTTGCCGAGGTCGAGGAGGGTGTAGCGGTTGTCGCTCTGCTGGATGATGCCGGTGACGATGTCACCCTCCCGTCCGGCATACTCCTCGTACTTGAGGTCCCGCTCGGCCTCGCGGATGCGCTGGGTCATCACCTGCTTCGCGGTCTGCGCGGCGATCCGCCCGAAGTCGCTCGGGGTGTCGTCCCACTCGCGCACCACGTTGCCGTCCTCGTCGAGCTCCTGGCCGTAGACCCGGATGTCGCCGGTCTCGGGGTCGACGGTCACCACGGCCTCCTCGGCCGCATCGGGGAGCCGCTTGTAGGCGGCCACCAGGGCGTTGGCGAGCGCGTCGAGGAGGGTATCGACGCTGATCCCCTTCTCCTTGGCGATCTGCTGCAAGGCGTCGAGGAAGGCGAACTGATCTTTCATCGCGGCTGGTCCTCCGGTCGGTGGGTGGCGGCGGCTCGCCCGGTGGCGGCGGCTCGCCCGGTGGCGGCGGCTCGCCCGGTGGCGGCGGTCTCCGAGGCGGCGGTCTCAAGGGGGGTGGCGGACGGCTCGCTCCCGGTCCGCGCCTCGGCTGCGAGCTCGGTGCCTGCAGGCCCATCTGCACCCCGCCTGCGGTCTCCGGGCCCCCACACGAAGACCGTCCGGGCGCGCTCTATGTCCGCGAGGTCGATCGCTACCGGGCCGTTGTCGCCGGCGACCACGATCCCCGCCCCGTCGGCCGCCCGGAGAACCCCGCGGTGGCGTCTCGCCCCGGCCACCGGGCGGGAGGTCTTGACGCTCACCTCGGAGCCGATGAAGCGCCGGTAGTGCTCCGCCCTCCGGAGGGGACGCTCCAGGCCCGGGCTCGAGACCTCGAGGTCGTAGCCCACGGGCGGCGCGAGATCCTCGTGGGAGTCGAGCAAGCCCGAGACCACCCGGCTCGCCTCGCTCAACGCCTGGAGATCGACCCCTCCGGGGCGGTCGACGAGGAAGCGCACGCTGGTCCGGGTGAGCTCGAGGTCCCACAGCTCGAGGCCGACCTCACCGAGGAGGGGCTCGGCCAAACTACGCAGGGTCGCAGCGTCTGCCATCACCACCTCCGTTCGTCGCTGGGCACACCGATCTGCACGATCCTGGCTACACACAACGAGCGTGGGCCCCCGCCACCGGCAGGAGACGCCCACGCTCGCCGGATGCGCCAGCAAAGCTTTCACCGTCCGAAACCGGACGCACCCCGATCATACCTCAGGTCCCGCCGGCGACCGGGCGGGGTATGGCGCGCTCGGCTCCCACTTGGCAGGATGAGCCCGCAATGCCGCTCACCTACCTAGCCGCTGTCGCAGCCGTGGTGGCAGTGGTGGTCCTCGTCGTGCTCGTGACCCTCGTGCAGCGCCGCCGGCTCGCCAGGCGCTTCGCCCGCCGGCTCTCCCCATACGAGCGCCAGCAGTTCGTCAGCGGCCAGGTGCTCGACCCCGAGGAGTGGACCAGGCGCTAGCCCGCCGCGCCGACCTGCTGCGCTGACCCGCCGCGCCGACCCGCCGAGCCGTGCCGCCCGCCTGAGCGCCGCCCGGCGAACCCACGTGGGCGGCGCCCGCCGTTGCGCCGCCCGCCTGAGCGCCGCAGGGCCGAGGCGCATGCTGGTCGCCGCCTCCGGGGCCCGGTCCCTCCAGGTCAGAACCCGGTGACGCTCCACGGCTCGGGCCAGGTCCGAAACAGCAGGTCCGCCACGCCGAGGGCGCCCGGGCGCAGCTCCTCCACCCGACCTGCGGCGGCGAGGGTCGAGGCACTGACGCTCCCGAGCACTAGGGACCCGAGCTCGGCGACCCCGAGGCGCAGATCTGCCGCCTCGCCGGCCGGCGCCGGCCGGCACTCCGCCCCCTCGGGGGAGGCGTCGAGCACGAAGCGGCCGACCGCCGGGTCGGGCTCCAGGACCTCCGCATCCGGGGCGACGACGTCGAGGACCAGCCGCCCCGAACTGCGGTAGGAGCGCTCGGCGAGGACCGCCACGTCGAACACCCGGAGCCAGAGGAAGTCGCCGACCCCCGTGGTCTCGAGTGCCCTCGGGTCGACCAGGCGGAACGCCAGCGGGTCGACGAGCGGGCGCAGGCGAGCCTCGACCTCGAAGACGAGGTCGACGTCGAACAGCCACCTCCAGATGGCGGCTTCGGCCAGCGGCGAGGTGGCACAGACCTCCTGCACACGGAGCCGCCGGCCAGCACCGGGGACCCGCTCCGAGCGGTAGATCGCATAGCCGTCGTCGCAGGCGGCGTAGAAGTTGGCGCTGCGCCCCTGCCGCCAGGCCGGGAAGTCGTGGAAGACCTCCCACCTCCAGGTCCCCTCGGTGCGGTCTACCTGGCCCGGAGTCCTCGCGATCGCCGCCTCGAAAAGCCCGGGCAGCACCCGGGCGGCCTCCGTCGGAGCGAGCAGGCGCATCGTTGCGTCGGGCACCGGCCGGGCAAAGGCACTGCGGCGGGTCTCGATCCGCCGCTTGGCCGCGAAGGTCGCCACCCCGAAGCCGAACCTCCCGTAGATGCCCGCCTCCGACGCCTCCAGGCCGGCGAGCCGCTCACCTCGGCTCCGGGCGTCCTCGAGCATCGCCCGCATCAGGCTCCTGAGCAGCCCCCGGCGCCGGTGGGTCGGGTGCACCCCGACCGCGGTGACCGCGGCGAGCGGCACCGCCGGGCAGTCCTCGCCGGGCCGCCCCGGCAGGTTGATCCGGCGACCGAAGGTCGCCGCGTTGCCGACCAGCCGGCCGTCGTCGTCGACCGCCCAGGTCCGCTCGAGCGGGGTCTCCTCCCAGTGCTGCTCGTCGTCGGCCGGGTCCTCGGTCACCGGCTGGAGGAAGGGAACCCCGACCGAGCGGACCCACGCCTTGCGCTCGTCGAGCCGGATCGGTCGCACCTGTGGAGCCATGACCGCTCAGTCTGGCCCGGAGGCCTCCGCCTCGCCGCCGGTTTTCCCGTCGTTGCTCGCTCCGGGGCGGCCGGCGGCGACCGCCGTCGAGCCGACCGTGTGGTCCCGGTCGACACTGCCGACAGCGAGGAGCAGCGCGCCGGCGACCGACATGAGCAGCCCGAAGCCGAAGGGCAGAGCGAGCGACAGTGGCGTGAGGCGCCGCTCGTAGAGCACCGCCGACAAGAAGATCAGGCCGAGCCCCGAGACGGTGGTGGAGGCGGCCGAGACGCTCGCCGCGTTCGCACGGCGGAAAGCGCGCTGGGTGACGCCGATCGCCCAGACGCTGAGGCCGATCATGATCCACGGGCCCGGCGAGAGCGCCAGCCCGGGGACCGCCCCCCATGCCAGGCGGGCGACGCGGTCGCCGATCTCCTTGGTGTAGATCCCGGTGGCGGCGTAGAGCACCCCGACCGCTGCGCCGGCCACCACGCCGCGCCGGCTCAGCCGCAGGATGAGGGCGAGACCGACCACCGCCGCCGCCAGCTCGACCTCGACCAGGTTGGACAGAGGCAGCTCGGGCGGCCCGTTTCCCCCGGCGGAGAGGGCCACGACGAGGCCGCCGACTGCGAGCAGCCCGACCCCGGTCAGCTCCCGCCGGGTGAAGCGCTCGCCGAGCCACCGGTGCCCGACGAGCACGAGTCCACCCCTGCCGGTCGAGCGGAGGCTCGCGACCACCGACACCGGCGCGAGGGCTAGGGCTGCCGCCTCGCTCACCCAGCCCACTACGCTCAGGCCCATAGCCACCAGCCACCACCCTCGGCGGACGAGCTGGGAGAGCAACCGCAGACCCGCCCCACCCGGGGCCCGTACGCTCTCGCGCTTCTCGATCGCCGCGGCGGCTGAGTTGGCCACTCCGCAGAGCAGTGCGAGCAGGCTTCCGGCGATCAGCACGCCGCAGCCGCCGACGAACCAGGAAGCGAGGACATGAGCACCGGAGAGGACCTAATCGTACCGGAGGGCACGGCCGGACGATCGCCGATCGCCTCCCACCCCTACCCGACCAGGGTCTTGATCCTCTCGGCCGAGATGGGGGAAGGGCACAATGCCGCCGCCGCGGCCCTGACGACGGCCATCGCCGAGGTCTGGCCCGGCTGCGCAGTCGAGCGCTTCGACACCCTGGAGCTGCGCGGACTGCCCTTCGCCCGGGCGGCGAGCTGGGGCTACGGCTTCCAAATGAGGTCGGTGCCGCTCACCTACGAGGTCTTCTACGACTGGCTCTGCCACTACGACCGCTTCGCCGACGCGAGCAAGGCGGTGATCGGGTCGTTCTTCGGTCGGCGCCTGGAGCGCTTCGTCGACCAGCGCAACCCCGACCTCGTGATCTCGACCTACCCCTTCGCCTCGGCGGCACTCGACTGGCTCCGCCGCCACCGGGGCTTCGACGTCCCGACGGTCACCTACATCCCGGCCCTGCACGTGCACCCACTGTGGGCCTACGCCGGGATCGACCAGACCTACGTGATGTACGACACCGCCCACCGGCACGCCCGCACGGCGGGCTTCGAGGAGCGGATGCACATCGGCGCCCCGCCGGTGCAGCCGCCCTTCGGCACGGTCGGAAAGGACGAGGCCCGGCGGGGCCTGGACCTCGACGACGACCGCTTCGTGGTGCTCGTCACCGGTGGCGCCTGGGGGCTCGGCGGGATCGACCGAGCGGTCGAGGCGCTGGTCGACGTGCCGGGCCGGGTGCAGCTGCTCGCGGTCTGCGGCAAGAACTCCTCACTGGCCGCCGAGCTGAGGAGCCTGGGGCGCCCACGGAGCAGCCTGGTGGTCTTCGACTACGTCGACAACATGCACGAGCTGATGGCTGCCGCCGACGTGATCGTGACCAACGGCGCCGGCGTGACCGTGCTCGAGGCGCTGCGCACCCCGCGCCCGACGATCGCCTTCAACCCCCTCGCCGGGCACGGCAAGGCGTCGACCGCCGAGATGGTCGAGCGGGACCTGGCCCTCCGGGCCGACGACGTGCCTGCCCTCGCAGACGCCGTGCGGCGCCTCGCCGAGGACCCGGACCTCTATGCCAGAATGGAGCAGGCCGGGCGCAAGTGGGTCGAGGGGCGGGACCTCCGCGAAAGCGTGCGCCAGATGACCGTGCTGGTCCAGGACCGGGCTGCTCGGGCCGGCTGAGGGCCGGCCTCCGCCACCCGAGGAGGTGGGCCGCGGCGTCGCGGGCGGACCCCGAGGAGCTCGCTACCCCTCGCCGGGGCTCCCGTCGGCTGCGCTCCCCTTGCGCGAGCTCCCGTCGGCCGCACTCCCGTCGATCGCCTCTCGCAGGCGCCTCTCGATCAGCTCCACCCGCTCCTCGCTGCGGTTGGCGTCGGCCCCCTTGTCCTCGAGCAGCGCCCTGCGGTCCGCCTCGGCCTCCGCTGCGGCGCCGGAGTCGGCTGCGGCGAGGCGGGCGGCGACGCCCTCTTTCACGAGCTTCTCGGCCTCCTCGACCAGCGCAGCGACCATCTCGTCTTCGGGCACGACCCTCACGATCTGACCCTGGATGAACAGGTGGCCCCGGTGCCGGCCCGCAGCGATCCCGAGGTCCGCGCTCCTCGCCTCGCCGGGGCCGTTGACCACGCAGCCCATCACCGCCACCTGCAGGGGGATCGAGCGGGTCTCGAGGGCCGCCTGCGCCTCGTTGGCGACCTTGTACACGTCGATCTCGGCCCGTCCGCAGGCCGGGCAGGCGATCAGGTCGACCCCCCGGCGTTCACGCAGCCCGAGGGCTTCGAGCAGGACCCGACCCGCCTTGGCCTCCTCGACGGGGTCCGCGGTGAGCGAGTAGCGGATGGTGTCGCCGATCCCCTCGGCCAGCAGGGTGGCGATCCCCGCGGTGGCCTTGATCGTGCCCGCCGGCGGCGGCCCGGCCTCGGTCACGCCGAGGTGCAGCGGGTGGTCGACCACCTCGGAGAGCTGGCGGTAGGCCTCGATCATGAGAGCGACGTTGGAGGCCTTCACCGAGATCTTGACGTTGTCGAAGTCGACCTCGGCGAACAGGCCGAGCTCGATCTGGGCGGACTCGACGAGGGCCTCGGGCGTCGCGCCGCCGTACTTCTTGTACAGGCGAGGGTCCAGGCTGCCGGCGTTGACCCCGATGCGCACCGGCACGCCCCGGTCCTTGCACTCCCTGGCGACGAGCTTGATCTCCTCGGGCTTGCGCAGGTTGCCCGGGTTGAGCCTGAGGCAGTCGACGCCGGCCTCCAGCGCCGCGAGGGCCATCTCCACGTGGAAGTGGATGTCGGCGACTATCGGCACCGGGCTGCGGGGTACGATGCGCGCCAGGCCCTCGGCCGCCTCCCGCTCGTTGCAGGTACAGCGCACGATGTCGGCGCCGGCCGCGCTCAGGGCGTAGATCTGGGCGAGGGTCCCCTCGACGTCCGCGGTCTTGGTGATGGTCATCGACTGGACGCTGACCGGCGCCCCGCCCCCGACGGGCACCTTGCCCACCATGATCTGGCGGGTCGACCGACGGGGGTAACGAGCCTCGAGCACGCTCACCCTCCACACGCTACCTGCCACCAGGGAGAAAGACCCCGCCTTCCCCGTCTCGGGCTCCGCCCGAGGGTCGGGCAGCGCCACCCACCTACCCCGTCGGCTCGTGCGCCCGCCAGCTGGGAAGGCTCCAGCACCAGCTGCCCGGGCCAGAGGTCGCGATCGAGCTCGTGCACCTCCGCCGGGCCCGGACCGAGGGCTCGGGGCACAGTCGGAACCCTGCCCTGGTCAGCCTTTGGCGCTCCACGGTGGCGGGGGGCGGCTCACCCGGCGCCCGGCGCAGCACCCGGCTGGATGGCCCCGAGGGCGGCGGGGTTCGGGAGGGCGTCGAGCAGCTTCACCGTGTACGCGTCGCTCGGGTGCTGCAGGACCTGCTTGGTAGGGCCGCGCTCCACGATCCTCCCGCTCTGCATCACCAGCACCTCGTCGGTGAGCACCCTGGCAGAGAGCAGATCGTGGGTGATGTACAAAAGGCTCAGGCCCCGGTCCCTGCGCAACCCGGCGAGGAGCTTCAGGATCCCGGCCCTGAGCGAGACGTCGAGCATCGAGACCGGCTCGTCGGCGACGAGGAGCACGGGATCGGAGGCAAGAGCCCGGGCGATCACCACCCGCTGGCGTTGGCCTCCCGAGAGCTGGTGGGGGAGCTTCTCTGCGAACTGTCGCGCCGGCGACAGGCCGACGCGCTCCATCAGCTCCTCGGCTCGCCGCTCGGCCTCCGAGTGCGGGAGGCCCAGATAGTTCACGCACGGCCGCGAGAGGCTGTAGGCGATGGTGTGCACCGGGTTGAGCGCGCCGTAGGGGTCCTGGAAGACGAACTGGACCTGGCCGTGCAGCCGCCGCAGGCCGGCGCCGTGCAGCCGCTCCACTGCGGTCTCCCCGAAGCGAACCCTGCCCCGGGTGGGACGCTCCGAGCCGGTGATCAGCTTGGCGAGGGTGCTCTTGCCACTGCCACTTGCCCCGACCAGGGCGACGCTCGCTCCCGGCTCGATCACGAACGAGACGTCGTCGACCGCCCGGGTGAGCCGTCGGCCACCTCTGCGGCTCCGGTAGTCCTTGCTGACGTGCTCGACCACCAAGCGCGGGGTGACCCGACCCGGGGGTTCGGGCCGGTGGACAGCCTCCCGGCTGCGCTCGTGGGCTGCGGGGTCAGCCCGCACTGGTCGCAGCCTGTAGCGCGGCCGTCAGTGGAGCCCGCACGTGACAGGCCGCCCTTCCGCGCCCGAGCGGCCCGAGCACCGGCAGCTCCACCTCGCATACCGGCTGGACGAAGCCACACCTGGGGGCAAACCCGCATCCGGATCGGTCCAGCGAGAGGTCCGGGGGCGACCCCGGGATGTCCTCCAGGTCCACCACCTCCGCCCTCGGGTCTGCGTAGCAACGGAGCAGGGCTTCGGTGTAGGGATGGTGGTCCCCGCCCAGCATCTCGGAGCTGAGCTGGTCCTCTACGATCCGGCCGCCGTACATGACGAGCGTGCGGTCCGTGGCGTCGAGCACCACGCCCATGTCGTGACTGATGAGCACTCCGGTGAAGCGCTGGGACCGCTGCAACGCCTTGATCGTGGCCATGATCGCCCCTTGGACGATGACATCCAAGGCGGTGGTCGGCTCGTCGAAGACGATGAAGCGCGGCTCCAGGGCGAGAGCGAGGGCGATCGCCACCCGCTGGCGCATTCCCCCGGAGAGCTCGTGGGGAAAGCGGTCGAGCACCGCCTCCTCCAGTTCGACGAGCCCGAGCAGCTCCGCCCCCCTCTCCCGGGCAGCACCCTTGTCCCATCTCTCACCCGCCAG
>JAKARG010000506.1 GCA_021819345.1 Actinomycetes bacterium
GCCTCGGTGCGTGATGGCACCGACCGATCGCCTAGATTCGAGCCGGGCAGGACCGCCCTGCCCGACTACCCGACGAGGGGTGAAGGTGGCTTTCGAACTGGGCCACTTGCTCGAGCAGCGAGCGGGAGACCGTGAGAGGCTCCACGACGAGCACCTGAACGGCAAGCTCGCCCAGGTCCTGCGGACCATCGGCTTCGACCGCAACTACGTCTCGGGGCGGGGCTGCTACCTCTACGACGACGCCGGCAAGGAGTACCTCGACTTCCTCGCCGGCTTCGGGGTCTACGCGCTCGGGCGGTCCCACCCGGTGGTCAAGCAGGCGATGCGCGAGGCCATCGACGCCGACCTGCCCAACCTGGTGCAGATGGACTGCTCGCTGCTGCCCGGCCTGCTGGCCGAAGCCTTGGTCGCCAGGTCCCATCCCGGGATCGAGCGGGTGTTCTTCTGCAACTCGGGCACCGAGGCCATCGAGGGCGCGATCAAGTTCGCCCGGCGGGCGACCGGGCGCACCAAGGTCCTCTACTGCGAGCACGCCTACCACGGCTTGTCCACCGGATCGCTCGCCTTGAACGGAGGCAAGGAGTTCCGCGACGGGTTCGGGCCGCTACTGCCCGGTTGCGACTCGGTACCCCTCGGCGACCTCGACGCCTTGGAGCGGGCGCTGGCGACCGACGACGTCGCCGCCTTCGTCTTCGAGCCGATCCAGGGCAAGGGGGTCTACGAAGCGCCGGCGGAGTACTGGGTCGGAGCCGAGGCCGCGTGCCGCCGGCACGGCACGCTGACGGTCGCCGACGAGGTCCAGACCGGGCTCGGGCGCACCGGCCGCTTCTACTGCCACGACCACTGGGACCTCCACCCAGACGTGATCACCGTCTCCAAGGCCCTCTCGGGCGGCTACGTGCCCGTCGGGGCGATCCTCACGACCGGGGCGGTCTGGGACCGCGTCTACCGCTCGCTCGACTCGGCCCTCGTCCACTCCTCCACCTTCGGTAGCAACGCCCTCGCGATGGTCGCCGGGCTGGCCACCCTCCAGGCCTTCGACGACGAGGACATCGTCGACCGGGCGAGGCGGACCGGTGACCTGCTGGCCAAGTCCCTCCAGCCGCTCGTGGACCGCTACGAGCTGCTCCACGAGGTGCGGGGCAAGGGGCTCATGGTCGGTCTGCAGTTCGGCCGTCCGAGCTCGCGCGGGCTGCGCCTGCGCTGGGACGCCCTGGAGAAGGCCCGGCGCGGCCTGTTCTCCCAGCTCGTGGTGGTCCCGCTCTTCGAGCGCCACCGGATCCTCACCCAGGTCGCAGCCGACGGGGTGAACATCGTCAAGCTGCTCCCACCACTCGTGGCCGGAGAAGAAGAGGTCGACCGCTTCGTCGCGGCGTTGGAGGACGTGCTCGACGACGCCCACCGGGGGATGGGCCTGTACGTCGACGTAGGCCGCACGATGGCCCGGGGGGCTCTCCGGCGGGGGCGCTGAGCTCGCCGCCGGGGGGAGCCGGCGGCCGGTGAGTGGCTTCGCCGAGCAGCTCGTCGACGCGTCGGGCACAGGTGCTGCACCGTGACCTGCGGATTGGGTCGGATCGGGTCAGGCGTCGGTCTCTCAGAGCGAGTCCCGGCAGCGCCGGCTGACCGGGCTCGCCCGCTCGGGGCTCCCGAGCGGGCCCGGAGAGCCGGCCATCGGCTCGCCCGCAGCCGCCCCTGCGTGCCCGGCGCCGGCCGACCCACCGGCACCCGCAGCGCCACCGCCAACACCGCCCCCACCGCCAACACCGCCGCCACCTGCGCCCACACCGCCGCCGCCTACGCCAGCACCGCCACCGCCTGCGCCCACACCGCCGTCGCCCGCAGCTGTCCCGAGCCCGACCGCGGCGCTCCCGCCCTCGCCGGCCACCCGCCCGCCGGCCACCCGCCCGCCGGGCACGCTCCGGCCCGGCGTGCCGGCATCGCCGTTGACCAGGGCGCTACGGCTGAGACCCCACGCACCGAGCCCGAGCACCCCGAGGGCGGCGGCCTCGAGAGCCAGGGCGCCCGGGCTGATCTGGACGTGCTCGCCGAAGAGCAGGACGCCGACGAGTGCCGCCGCCAGGGGGTCGACGATGGTGAAGCCGGGTTGCGAGGCGGCGAGCGGCCCTGCACGTAGAGCGTTGGTCGCAAGGGTCATGGACGCCAGGCCCACGACCACCAGGGCGTAGAGCGGCCAGGAGGTGAGCGCCGCAACCAGCCCGCCGCCGGCGAAGATGCTCCCGAGCTGCTTGATGACCCCGGCGAGCAGCCCCCAGCAGATCCCCGCAGCCGCACCGAGCAGCGCCGCGCGCCTGGCCGCCGACGGCGCCCGACCCTCCCCGACGCGCGCCGCGAGCACCAGGGCCACGACGACCACGAAGCCGGCGATCCCGGCGAGCACCCAGCGTCCTCCAGGAGCAGTGGCCCGCCCCCCCGTGGGATCGGCGGTGAACAGCACCGCCCCGAGCCCGACCGCCATCCCGAGAGCCGACAGCCCGTCGCGGCGCCGGACGAGGTGGGGGTTGGCGACCGCCAGGTAGACGAAGACGAACAGCAGCTCCGAGGCAAGGATCGGCTGCACGAGCACCAGGCTCCCGAAGTGCAAGGCGGTGGCCTGGAGCACGAAGCCGACGACCATGCTCGCTGCCCCGAGGAGCCAGACCGGCTGGCCGAGCAGGCGCAGGAGCAGGCCGGGCTCGAGCCGCCCGTTGTCGTGGGTCCGGAGCGCGCCGGCCCGCTGGCAGGTCGTCGAGGCCGCCGTGCAGAGCCCGGCAGCCACCGCTAGCGGGATGGCCGGTGACACCACGGGCGACTCTACGGCACAGGTGCCGGGCCGCTGGCGCCTGCGTCGGCCGCCACTCCGGGTCGATCTCTCAAGGTGAGCACTCCGA
>JAKARG010000507.1 GCA_021819345.1 Actinomycetes bacterium
GTCCTCCGGCCGGAGACGGTGGCGGTGCACACCAGTCACCGCTCCAACCGGAGGACGCCCCATGAAATCAGCGAGGGAGAAGATGGACATGATCGCCGCCTACACCGACGTAGGCAGCTACCGAGGTGCCGCAGCGCTCTGCGGCTGTGACCCGAAGACCGTGAAGCGCGCCGTCGAGCGTGCACAGCGGAGCGAGCCGCCGGCGAAGTCCGGGCGGCCCCGCAACACCGACAGCGTCCGAGACGTCGTGGCGAAGCGGGTGGAGGCGACCGAGGGTCGGATCTCCGCAAAGCGCCTCCTCCCCGAGGCCCGAGCCGCCGGCTACGTGGGTTCTGCCCGCAACTTCCGCCGGCTGGTGGCTGCGGCCAAGGCCGAGTGGCGCCGGGAGCACCGCCGGGGACGCCGGCCCGGGGTGTGGTCGCCGGGCGAGACGCTCATCATCGATTGGGGCACCGTCGGCCCGCTGCATGTCTTCTGTGCGGTGCTGGCCTGGAGCCGCCTCCGGTTCGTGCGCTTCGCCGCCGACGAGACGGCGCAGACGACGTTCGCCATGTTGGCCGAGTGCTTCGAGGCGATCGGCGGAGTGCCGAAGGTGGTCCTCGCCGATCGGATGGGGTGCCTGAAGGGCGGCGTCGTGATGAACGTCGTCGTGCCCACCCCCGACTACGTCCGGTTCGCCACCCACTACCGGTTCCGCCCCGACTTCTGCGAGGGGCACGACCCCGAGTCGAAGGGGATGGTCGAGCACCTGGTCGGCTACGCGAAGCGCGACCTCGTCACACCGACCGACCCGTCGGTCGCAGACCTCGTGGCCGCCAACGCCGAGGCCGCCCGGTGGTGTGACGAGGTGAACGGCCAGGAGCACAGCGAGATCTGCGCGGTGCCCGCGCTCCGGTTGGAGACCGAACGACCCTTGCTCGGCGAGCTGCCCTCGCTCCGGCCCCAGATCGGCAAGGTCACGACCCGCAAGGTGGACAAGCTGTCCTGTGTCCGGTTCGGCTCCGCCCGCTACTCGGCCCCCCTCAGCCTCATCGGCCGGACCGTCGAGGTCCACGTGGCAGGCGACCGGGTCCGCCTCGTCCACTTCGGGAGCGTCATGGCCGACCATCCCCTGGTCGCACCGGGTGAGACGTCGATCATGGACGACCACTACGGGGGTCCTCGGCCCCATCCTCGCCGGGCGCCGAGGCCGAAGAACGCAACCGAACGGGCCGTCTTGGCCTTGGGGCCCGTGGCCGAGGCGTTCGTGAAGGGAGCGGCGGCGGCGGGGGCGACGACCCTCGGCACCGAGCTGCCCGAGCTGCTCCGCCTGGAGGCAGCCCACGGCCGTGACGCCCTCGTCGCAGCCTTGGAGCGAGCGGTCCACTTCGGGCGGTGGCGGGTCGCCGACGTGCGCTCGATCCTGGAGGCGGGCAAAGGCGTGCCGGGTGTGGCCCGTCCCGGTGGGGCGCTCGTCGTGGCACTGCCACAGGTCGCCACCCGCTCCCTTGCCGACTACGCCCCCGAGGGGCTCTCGTGAGCGCCCCGGCCCCGGCGTTGCCGGCCGACCTCGAGACCGCGCTGCGGCGGCTCCGGTTGGCAGCCGTCCGCAAGCTCGCCCCCGAGCTGCTGGTGGTGGCGAAGACCCAGCGGTGGAGCCCTGAGGACTTCCTCCGCACGCTGGTCGAGGCCGAGATCACCGCCCGCGACGAGTCGAACGCCCGGGGGCGGCTGAAGGCAGCCGCCTTCCCGGTCGCAAAGACACTCGACGAGTTCGACGTCTCTGCCTCGTCGGTGCCGAAGGCGACGCTCGACTACTTGTCCTCGTTGGAGTGGATCGCCGCGAAGGAGAACGTCTGCCTCGTCGGCCCGGCCGGCACCGGCAAGAGCCACCTCCTCGTCGCGCTCGGCCACGCGGCGGTCGACGCCGGTCGCAGGGTCCGCTACTTCACCGCCCCCGAGCTCGTGGACACCCTCTACCGGGGGCTCGCCGACAACTCGGTCGGCAAGGTCATCGACCAGCTGCTGCGCGCCGACCTCGTCATCGTCGATGAGATCGGCTTCGCTCCGCTCGACGACACCGGCGCCCAGCTCCTCTTCCGGCTCGTCGCCGCCGCCTACGAGCGAGTGCCGCTCGGGATCGCCAGCCACTGGCCCTTCGACCAGTGGGGTCGGTTCCTCCCCGAGCAGACCACCGCCGTCAGCCTCCTCGACCGGCTGCTGCACCACAGCGTCGTGGTCCTCACCGACGGCGAGTCGTTCCGCATGCGCGAGGCCCGCCAGAGAGGGGGTGGTCGCACAACGCGAAAGCCCTGATCGCAGTGCGAGGGGTGAGGACTTTTAGTTGGCCACCAGCGGGGACATCGAACTGGCCGTTGACATTTGTCAGGTGAACGGCGCAATCCTGAACCGACGCTTCGGCGAGGATCTGGAAGAGCAGTTCTGGCCTCGAGTGTCGAGCTGGACGTAGCCGAGGGGTCGGCGCTCGGCAGGTGGGCCACGTCATCCGTACGCTCGAGCGCGGCGGCCTCGACCGCCGGCCTGGGTGCCCCCGCCTCCAGCCCCAACACTGTATCATCCAAGTTATACTAATCCGAGTTATACAGAGGCGGGGAGGTGGGCGTGGAGCCCTTCGAGTGGTCAGAAGTGGGATCCTTCCAGGACCTGGAGGCCGAGCAGGCCCCTTCTTTCTGCCGAAGATACCGCACTTGGGTACCGGCAGCCATGACCGACTCATCCAGGTGCTGCAGAACGTCTCCAACCTCCATGGGTCGTAGTATAGCTGCCCGTAGGTGCCGATTCTCCTCTATTCGTCTTTACGAGCTCCTCTAGCGAGTCGGCTGTCGGGAGCGAGGGAAGTGCCCCGGGAACTGTTGTGGCGAGAGCACCGGCGGCGGCGGCGTA
>JAKARG010000508.1 GCA_021819345.1 Actinomycetes bacterium
TCTCGGGCGCGGTCGAGTTGCTCTTCGATCAGCAGGAGCCCGACGGGTCCTGGTTCGGGCGCTGGGGGGTCAACTACGTGTACGGGACCGGTGCGGTCGTGCCGGCCCTCGTCGCGGCCGGGGTGCCGTCGAGCGACCCGCGCATCCGCCGGGCCGTGGACTGGCTCGTCGCCCACCGCAACCCCGACGGCGGCTGGGGAGAGGACCTGCGCTCCTACGTCCTCGACTCCTGGCGGGGGCGGGGGACCTCGACCCCGTCGCAGACGGCCTGGGCGCTGCTCGCCCTGCTCGCCGCCGGCGAGACCGGGGGCGGCCCGGGAGGCGAGGCGACCCGCGACGGGATCGCCTGGCTGGTCGATCACCTGGGCGAGGACGGCACCTGGGACGAGCCGTGGTACACCGGCACCGGCTTCCCGTGGGATTTCAGCCTCAACTACCACCTCTACCGCCACGTGTTCCCGCTCACTGCGCTCGGCCGCTACGTGGCGGCTCTGCGGGCACCGACATGAGCACCCTGCTCGCCCTGGCCCCGATGAGCATGGAGGCGGGCGCGCTGCGCCGGGGCGCCCCCGGAGCCCTCGTCGCCCGCACCGGAGCGGGCCCGAGCCGTGCGGCTGCGGGCCTCGACGGGCACCTGGCGACGGCGCGCCGCCACGGCGTCGCTGCAGTAGCCGTCGCCGGCGTCGCCGGTGGGCTGGTGGCCGGGATGGTGCCCGGGCAGGTGGTCGTCGCCGACCGGGTCCTGCGACCCGACGGCTCGGTGGTCGCCGAGCTCGCCTCGGCGGCGCTGCTCGCCGGCGCCCTGCGCCGTGACGGGCTCCGGGCGAGCGTCGGCGGGGTGGTGAGCACCACCCGCTTGGTGCGCAGCGACGCCGAGCGGCGCGCGCTCGCCGAGTCGAGCGGCGCGCTGGCCGTCGACCTGGAGTCGGCCACCCTGGTGGAGGCGGACTGGGGGCGCCCCGCGGCGGTGGTGAGGGTGGTCGCCGACGTGCCGGGTCATCGGCTGGTGTCGCCGCGAACCGCGCTCGACCTGGCCCGTGGGCTCTCGGCCCTCTGCCGGAGCGGCCCGGGCATGCAGCGCTGGGCGGAGGCCGCCGGGCGACGCTCGGTGATCCTCGCCGGCCCCCGCTCTTACTGCGCCGGGGTCGAGAGGGCGATCGAGACGGTCCGGCGCGCCGTCGAGCGCTTCGGGACCCCGCTCTACGTCAGGCGCCAGATCGTCCACAACGCCCACGTCGTCGCCGAGCTGGAGTCGGCGGGGGCGGTCTTCGTCCGGGAGCTCGACCAGGTGCCGGAGGGCGCGACGGTCGTGCTCTCGGCCCACGGGGTCTCCCCGGCGGTGCGGGCCGAGGCGGCCAGCCGCCAGCTGCGGGTGGTCGACGCCACCTGCCCGCTCGTGGCCAAGGTGCACACCGAGATGCGCCGCCACGCCGCCCGGGGCGACCAGCTGGTGCTCATCGGCCACCCCGGCCACGACGAGACCGAGGGCACCCTCGGGGAAGCACCCGGGATCGCCCTGGTGGAGGCTCCGAGCGACGTCGCCCGGCTCGACCTCGACCCCGAGAGGCCCGTCGCCTACGCCACCCAGACCACCCTGTCGCCGGAGGAGACCTCCGAGACCGTCGCTGCGCTCGCCGCCCGCTTCCCGCTGCTCCGGGGTCCGAGCGTCTCGGACATCTGCTACGCCACCCACAACCGCCAGGAGGCGCTCGCCGCGATCGCGCCCCGCTGCGACTTGGTCCTCGTGGTCGGCTCCGCCACCAGCTCCAACAGCCGTAGGCTGGTCGAGGTGGCCGAGCGCCTCGGGGTCCCGGGGCACCTCGTCGACGACGAGGCCGGGATCGACCTCGACTGGCTCGCCGGAGCCTCCACGGTCGGGGTCACCGCCGGTGCCTCGGCCCCGGAGTCCGACGTCACCCGGGTGCTCCGGGCGATCGAGAGCCTCGGCCCGCTCGAGCTCACCACCGCAGAGGTCCGCCGCGAGTCGGTCACCTTTCCCCTTCCCCAGGAGGTCCGCTGAATGGGAGTCCCCTTCCGCCAGAGCGTCAAGGTCGGCACCTACATGGCCCGCCAGAAGCTCGCCGGGCGCTCCAAGTTCCCGCTCATCGTCGAGATCGAGCCGCTGTTCGCCTGCAACCTCGCCTGCAACGGCTGCGGCAAGATCCAGCACCCGACCGAGGTCCTCCGCCAGCGCCTGAGCGTCGACGCGGTCGTCGCCGCGGTCGAGGAGTGCCGGGCGCCGATGGTCTCGATCGCCGGCGGCGAGCCGCTCCTGCACCCCCAGATGCCCGAGATGGCGAGGGCGCTGCTCGACCGGGGTCGCTATGTCTATTTGTGCACCAACGCCTTGCTGCTCGAGCGCAAGATCGACCGCTTCGAGCCACACGACCGCTTCAGCTGGGTGGTCCACGTCGACGGGCTCCGGGAACGCCACGACGAGTCGGTCAGCCGGGTGGGGACCTTCGACAAGGCGGTCGCCGCGATCAAGCTCGCCAAGCAGGCCGGCTTCAAGGTGACCACCAACTCGACCTTCTTCAACACCGACTCCCCGAAGACGGTCCGGGAGGTGCTCGACTTCTTGAACGACGACCTCGGAGTCGACCAGATGATGATCTCGCCCGGCTACGCCTACGAGAAGGCCCCCGACCAGGTCAACTTCCTCTCGACGCGCTCGAGCACCGAGCTGTTCCGCCAGGCCTTCGCCGACGGTCGCCGCAAGAAGTGGCGCCTCAACCACAGCCCCTTGTTCCTCGACTTCCTGGAGGGCAAGGTGGACTACGAGTGCACCCCCTGGGGTATCCCGAGCTACTCGGTGTTCGGCTGGCAGCGACCCTGTTACCTGATGGGAGACGGCTACGCCGAGACCTAC
>JAKARG010000023.1 GCA_021819345.1 Actinomycetes bacterium
CTCGTGCCTGCCGAGGCGGACCGGGTCACCGCCCTGCTCGGCGTGGAGTCGCTGGTCGACGCCCTCCGAGTCGTCGCTCGCCTGCGCTCCCGCCTGGAGGGGTTGGAGAGCGCCGAGATCATGTTCGCCGAGGGTGCCCGCCTGCTGGAGCGCCATTTCGGTCTGGTCCCACCTCTCGGCGGTGACCCCCCGGCACTGCTCCTGGTCGAGGTTGCCGCTGCGGACCCCGAAGTGGTGGCCGGGGTCCTGGCCGACTGCACGTGGATCGGGCGCTCGGCCGTGGCGACCGACGCCGCCGGGCGCGCCCGGCTCTGGGAGTTGCGCGAGCGCCACCCCGACCTCGTCGCCCGGCTCGGCGTCCCCCACAAGCTCGATGTGGCGGTGCCGCTCGCCGTCCTCGCCGACTTCGAGGTCGAGGTCCGCTCCGCTCTCGCCGGCACGGGGGTGGAACTGGTGCTCTACGGCCACGTCGGCGACGGCAGCCTCCACGTCAACGTGGCTACCGCCGCCGAAGGCGCAGGGGAGGTCGAGGACGTCGTGTTCGGGGTGGTCGCCCGCTTCGGCGGGTCGATAAGTGCCGAGCACGGGGTGGGGACCGACAAGCTGCGCTGGCTCGGGCTCACCCGCTCCCCGGTGGAGGTTGCTGCGATGCGGGCGGTCAAGGCGGCTCTCGACCCTGCCGGCCTGCTCAACCCGGGGGTGCTGCTGGCCGCCGGCTGAGGTCTCCGTCCGGGTCGGCGGCACCAGGTGGGCCTCAGCCGGTGCGGCTGGCGTCCCACCAGAGCGCGACGACGTCGACCCCGTCATCGGGGAGCTCCGCGAGGGCGGCAGCGACTTCCCGCTCGCGCTCGGGGGCGAGGCAGAGCTGCCGGCGGACCATGGCCACCTGGGCCGGGTCGGTCCGCTCCCGGCGCGCCGGGCGGTTGCCCCGGACGACGGTCGGCTCGACGCCGAGGTCGGCGAGGACTGCGAGGAGGTCGTCGGCGGTAGGCCCGTCGGGGCGGTCGAGGCCCCAGAAGCGCTGCCAGAGGGAGGAGGTGGCGCAGAGCGGGTGGCGGGCGGTGAGCTCGACCACGACGCGGCGCCGGGCGTGCTCGCCGAGGGCGAGGAGGAACGGCTCGATGTCGGCGACGTTGTAGACGACGTGGTGGCAGATGACCACGTCGGCTGCGGGCACGGCTGGGGCAACCTGCGGCCAGGACCCGTGCACCTCGCGGTGGGTGGCTCCGGCTGCCGCGGCGTCGGCGGCGAAGAGCGCGAGCAGCTCCGCAGAGCTGTCCACCCCGGTCAGCTCGGCGGCGGGTGGGACCAACGAGAGCGCTCCGGCTCCGCCCCCGCAGCCGACGTCGAGGACGCTGCCGCCGGTCGGGAGCGCCTCGCGGGCCGCAGCGCGCGGCGGGCTGTCGGGCTCCTGCGGCCGGGCCGACGCCTTGAAGACCGCAGCGGGGAAGCCCCAGGGGGGCTCGGTCGCCTGGGCTTCTATCTCCCGGGGGATCTTCCACCCGGCAAGCTGGGCGGCCCAGCGCTCTGCGGCGGTGCCCTCGCCCGGTCCCTCCGCTCCCTCCGGCGCGTCTGCGGCGGAGGATGTGGGTGGCCGGCTCAATCCCCGAGCTCCTTGCGCCGGCGGGCCACGTAGTCCTCGAGCTCGGCGCGCACCGCCTCGTCGAGGGGCGGGGGCTCGTAGGCGTCGAGGGTCCGCTGGGCGATCTCGCCGGCCCGGGTGGCGGTGTCCTTGGCCCCGTCGCGGTTCCAGCGTTCGAAGTTCTGCGAGCTGGACAGGAGCGGACGGTAGAAGCAGGTTCGGAAGCGCTCCATGGTGTGGGCGGCGCCGAGGAAGTGACCGCCGTGGCCGACCTCCTCATGCGCGCCGAAGGCGAGGGACTCCTCGTCGATCTCGAGGGGGGTGAACTCCTCCCTCAGCATCCTGAGCAGCTCGACGTCGACGACGAACTTCTCGTAGCCGCTCACCAGGCCACCCTCCAGCCAGCCGGCAGAGTGCATGACGAAGTTGGTCCCGGCGAGGAACGTCGGCAGCAGGGTCATGAGCGCCTCGTAGCCTGCCTGGGCGTCGGCGACCTGGCTCGAGGTGAGGCCCCCGCCCGAGCGGAACGGCAAGCCGAAGTGCCGGGCGAGCTGGCCGGTGCAGAGCAGACCGATGGCCGACTCGGGCGTGCCGAAGCAGGGGGACCCCGACTGCATGTCGATGTTGGACAGGAACGACCCGAGGATCACCGGGCAGCCCTCGCGCACGAGCTGGGAGAGGGCGATCCCGGCCAGGGCCTCGGCGAGCTGTTGGGCGAGGGTCGCGGGGATCGACACCGGCGACATGGCCCCCATGAGCAGGAACGGCGTGAGCACGACCGGCTGGTTGGCCCGGTTGTACTCGAACTGGGCGTCGAGCATCCGGTCGTCCCAGCGCAGCGGTGAGTTGCAGTTGATCAGCGAGATGGTGGCGGGGGTCTCCTCGATGGCCTGCCGGCTCCCGAAGAGGATCTCGGTCATGGCGATCGTGTCCCTGGCGTTCACCCCCGACACCACGTTGCCCATGTAGATCTTGTCGGTGAGGGTCTGGAGGGCGAAGACCATGTCGAGGTGGCGCGAGTCGAGGGGTGCGTCGTTGGGCTCGCAGATCACCCCTCCGGCCGAGTCGAGCTCGGGGAAGGACTGGGCGAGCATCGAGAAGCGCCGGAAGTCCGACATCGTCGCGTCCCGGCGGACCGTCCCCTCGCGGACGAAGGGCGGGCCGTAGACCCCGCTGAAGACCATCTGGTCGCCGCCGATGTGGACGCTGTGCTCCGGGTTGCGTGCCGCCACGTCGAACTCGGCCGGGGCCTTGGCGACCTGGGAGAGGACGAAGTCCGGATCGAGGAAGACCGTCTCGCCGTCGGTGCGCTGACCGGCGGCGGCGAACAGCTCGACCGCCTCCGGCTTGACGAACTGCACCCCGATCTCCGAGACGATGCGCCGCCAGCCGCGGTCGAGGACCTCGATGGCATCGGGGGAGAGGATCTCGTAGCGGGGCATGCGGTTGGTGAACACACCCACATCGTAGAACACGGTTCCACCACGTGGGACCCTTTGCTACGATGAGCCCCGTGACCACTGCGCCGACCGGCACCCAGGCCGTCGACCGGGCGGCCCGGCTGCTCACTGCGATCGTCGAGCGGACCGGGCCGGTCAGCTCGGGCGAGCTGGCGGCGGCGAGTGGCCTCGCCAAGTCGACGACCTCCCGGCTGCTGCTCGCCCTGGAGCGCAACGGGCTGGTGGAGCGCGACGACGCCGGCGCCTACCGGCCGGGGGAGCTGTTCGCCCGCTACGGGTCGCGCACCGGCGGCCTCGCCGACCTGGCGATCGTCGCCCGTCCCCACCTGGAGCGCCTAGGGGAGCGGACCGGCGAGACCGTCAACCTCGGCGTCGAGCAATCCGGCGCAGTGCAGCAGGTGGCCCAGGTGGACAGCCCCTTCGTGCTCGGGGCGGCCAACTGGGTCGGGCGCCTGGTGCCGCTGCACTGCACTGCGCTCGGCAAGGTGCTGCTCGCCCACGAAGCCGCGCGCCTCCCCCCCGGACGCCTGGAGCGCCTGACCGCGCGGACCATCACCAGCCGCTCGGTGCTGGCGGCCGAGCTGGCCGAGGTGCGCCGGCGGGGCTGGGCGGTGACCGACGAGGAGCTCGAAGCCGGTCTCGTGGCCGTCGCCGCCCCGGTGGCCTCGGAGAGTGGATCGGTGATCGCTGCCCTGTCGGTGACCGGACCGACTGCCCGGGTCGGCCCGGCCCGGGTCCGCGAGCTCGCCGGGCTGTGCATGGAGGAGGCGCTCGCCCTCTCCGTGGCGTTGGGCCACAGGCCCCGGAAGGAAGGTGCGGCATGAACCGTGAGGAACTGTTGAAGCAGCTCTACGACGACACCCTCGTCGGCAACGCCCCGAGCGTGCTCGAGCTGACCAACGAGGGGCTGGCGATGGACCTCGGTCCCGAGGAGCTGTTGTTCGAAGCGCTCATCCCCTCCCTCGAGGAGGTCGGGGCGCGCTTCGAGCGGGGGGACTTCTTCGTCCCCGAGATGCTCGTCGCCGGCAAGGCGATGGCCGGCGCCCTGGAGATCCTGCGCCCCCTGCTCGCCGAGACCGGAGCCGAGACGATGGGGACCTTCGTGATGGGCACGGTAAAAGGAGACGTGCACGACATCGGCAAGAACCTGGTCAACATCATGCTGGAAGGAGCCGGGTTCCACGTGATCGACCTCGGGGTCCAGGTCGCACCGGAGAAGTTCATCGCCGCCATCGAGGAGCACAAGCCCGACATCGTCGGCTTCTCCGCCTTCCTCACCACCACCATGCCGATGTTCAAGGCCAACATCAACGCCCTGGAGAAAGCAGGCCTGCGCGACGAGGTGATCGTCATGGTCGGCGGCGCCCCGGTCACCCAGGAGTACGCAGATGCCGTCGGTGCCGACGGGTACGCAGCCGACGCCTCGGCAGCGGTGGCCAAGGCCAAGGACCTCCTCGCCCGCCGGCGGGCCGCGGCCCACGCCTGAGATGCAGACCATCCTGCGCTCGGCCTCCAAAGAGGTCGTGATCGGCGGAGACAACCCCTTTTGCATCATCGGCGAGCGGATCAACCCGACCGGGCGCAAGGCGTTCCAGGAGCAGCTGAAGCTCGGGGACATCTCACGCCTCGAAGTGGACGTCGCCCAGCAGGTGGCCGGGGGGGCGATGGTCCTCGACGTCAACATGGGAGCCCCCCTGGTCGACGAGGTCGGCCTCATGTCGAGGGCGGTCGAGATGATCCAGGACCTCACCGACCTGCCGCTTTGCATCGACTCCTCGGTGATCGAGGCCCTGGAGGCGGGGCTCTCGGCCTACGAGGGCAAGGCCCTCGTCAACTCGGTCACCGCCGAGGACGAGCGGATGGACGCGATCCTCCCTCTCGTGGCCGACCACGGCGCAGCCATCATCATGCTGCCCAACGACGAGACCGAGATCCCCGAGGACCCGCGCCGGCGACTGGAGCTGGTGGACAAGTGCGTCGAGGTGGCCCACGGCCGCTTCGGGATACCGATGGAGGACATCGTCATCGACCCGCTCGCCATGCCCGTCGGCGCCGACACCTCGCTGGTGCGCAAGACGCTGGAGACGATCGGGCTGGTCCGCGAGCGCTACGGGCTCAATATGACCCTCGGGGCCTCCAACGTCAGCTTCGGCATGCCCGACCGCCACGCTCTCGGGGCGGCGTTCCTGCCGATGGCTGCGCTCGCCGGGTTGACCAGCGCGATCATGGACGCCAGGTCCCCCCAGATCGTGAGGGCAGCCAAGGCCGCGGACCTGTTCTTGGACCACGACCCCTGGGGCGGGGCGTGGATCGCGACCCACCGCGCGACCCAGGCTGCCGCCGGGTCCGGGTGAGCCTCGCCCGGGCGGACCCGCCCGCCGGCCGCTTGGACATCGCGTTCGCTCCGAGCGGCCGCAAGGTGCGCGTCCCGCCCGGGGTCAGCCTGTTCGACGCCGCCACCTGGAACGGGGTGGCGATCGACTCCACCTGCGGCGGCCACGGGACGTGCCGCAAGTGCAGGGTGAGGGTGCTGGACGGCGAGGTGCCGCCCTCCGGTCTCGACCTGCGGGCGTTCGAGGTCGGCGAGCTCGAGCAGGGCTGGCGGCTCGCCTGTCGGGTGCAGGTCGCCTCCGACCTCGAGGTGGAGGTCCCCCCGCTCGTCACCCGCCCCAAGGCGGCGACCGTCGGGGTGGGGCGAAAGGTGATCCTGCGCCCTGCGGTCCAGAAGCGCTACCTGGAGCTCGAGGAGGCGACGCTCTCGGACCAGCGCAGCGACATCGAGCGGGTCCTCGGGGCGATGCTCGACCTCGAGCTCGACGTCGACCTGCACGCCCTGCGCTCCGTCGGCCCGGCCCTGCGCTCGGGCGGTCACCGGGTGACCGCGGTCGTGGTGGGTGAGACCCTGGTCGACGTGGAGGTGGGCGACACGACCGGGCGGATGTTCGGGGTGGCGTTCGACCTCGGCACGACCACCGTCGTCGCCACCCTGCTCGACCTCGTCACCGGGATGCCGGTCGCCGTGCAGTCGATGCTCAACAAGCAGCAGCCCTTCGGCGCCGACGTGATCACCCGGATCTCCACGGTGATGACCCGCCCGGGAGCCCTCGACCAGCTGCGGGAGCTCGCCCACGAGACCCTCGCCGAGCTGGTCGCCGCCGTGCTCGCCGAGGGGGCCGTCGAGCCAGCCGAGGTCTACGAGGTCGCCCTCGCCGGCAACGCCACGATGACCCACCTCGCGCTCGGGGTGGACCCCGAGCCGCTCGGGGTGGCTCCGTTCGTGATGGCGACCCGGAGCTGGCCGGCGCTGACTGCGAGCGAGCTCGGGGTGCCCGCCCACCCTGCGGCGAGGGCGGTGGTGTTCCCCGCCCTCGGTGCCTACGTCGGCGGGGACATCATCGCCGGCCTGCTCGCCGCCGGGATGGACCGCGACAGCCGGACCCGTCTGTTCGTCGACATCGGCACCAACTGCGAGATCGTGCTCGGCAGCGACGCCGGGCTCTTTGCGACCGCAGCCCCCGCCGGCCCGGCCTTCGAAGGTGCGGCGATCCGCTGCGGTATGCGGGCGGCCGAGGGGGCGATCGAGGTGGTGAGGCTCACCCCCGAGGAGTGCTCGCTGCAGGTGATCGGCGACGCAGAGCCGCTCGGGCTCTGCGGCTCCGGCCTGGTCGACGCGGTCGCCGAGCTGGTGCGGATCGGCCTCGTCGAGCCGAGCGGGCGCTTCGTGAGCGAAGAGGAGGCTGCCGAGATCGCCCCCGGGCTCGCCGGGCGGCTCACGAGGGTCGGGGAGGAGCGGGTCTTCGTGCTCCACCCGGGCGTGTACCTCTCACAGCGCGACGTGCGCGAGCTGCAGTTCGCGAAGGCGGCGATCTCGACCGGCTGGACCCTGCTCCTGGAAGACGCCGGGATCGGGCCCGGTGACCTCCAGCAGGTGCTCCTCGCCGGGTCCTTCGGCAGCTACCTGTCGGCGGCCTCCGCGCTGCGGCTCGGTCTCGTGCCGGCCCTGCCGGTCATGCGGGTGGTGAGCGCCGGCAACGTCGCCGGCGAGGGCGCCAAGATGGCCCTGCTGTCGGAGCGCGAGCGCGCCGGGGCGCAGGCGCTGCTCGACAGCGTCACCTACGTGGAGCTCTCCGACCGGGACGACTTCAATGACCGCTTCGTCGCGCAGCTGCCCTTCCCCTGCTGACCTCGCTTGGCGAGGCATCGGCGCCGGCCCCGAGGGACCAGCCGCAGTGCCCGGGGGGCCGGCGGTGGCGGTGATCGCCTGCGGGGCGCTCGCCGGCGCGGTCCGCTCCATCGCCTCACGCCGCGGCTGGCAGGTAGAGCTCCACCCGCTGACCGCCTTGCTTCACGACCGGCCGGAACGCATCGCCCCGCTCGTCGCCAGCCTCGCTGCGCGCCTTGCGGCAGGAGGTCGCCGGGTCGGCGTCGCCTACGCCGACTGCGGTACCTACGGCGCGCTCGACGCAGTGTGCGCACAGCTCGGCCTCGAGCGCCTCCCCGGGCTGCACTGCTACGACCTGCTCGCCGGGCCCGAGGCCGTGGCCGGCCTGCTCGAGGAGGAGCCGGGGACCTACCTGCTCACCGACTTCCTGGTCTCGAGCTTCGCCCGCACGGTTGCGGCCGAGCTCGGCCTCGACCGGCGCCCCGAGCTCGCTTCGGACTACTTCGCCCACTACCGGCGGGTGGTCTGGCTCTCCGAGGGACCGACCCCCCGACTGGAGGCCGAGGCAGAGGGGATCGCCGAGCGCCTCGGACTACCGCTCGTCACCCTGGTCGTCGGCCGGAGCCGCCTCGAGCGGGCGCTCGAGGCCCTCGTGGCGGGCGGCAGTGGCAGGAAGCTGGATCCTCGGGCGTGACGACACGCACGCCGTTGGCTCCCGGGCGCAATAGTGGGCATGGTGTTCGAACGCCTCACGGACCGGGCCCGACTGGTCATGGTGCTGGCCCAGGATGAGGCCCGCCTGCTCGACCACGACTTCATCGGCACCGAGCACATCCTGCTCGGGCTCATCCACGAGGGCGAGGGCGTGGCGGCGAAGTCGCTCGAGAGCCTCGGCATCGGCCTGGAGGCGGTGCGGGAGAAAGTAGCGGCGACCGTCGGGCCGGTCGGCAGGGCGACCACGGGGTCCCCGCCGTTCACCCCCCGGACAAAGAAGGTGCTCGAGCTGTCGCTTCGGGAGGCGCTCCAGCTCGGGCACAACTACATCGGCACCGAGCACATGCTCCTCGGCCTGGTGCGAGAGGGCGAGGGGGTCGGCGCCCAGGTGCTCGTGAGCCTCGGGGCCGACCTCTCCCGGGTCCGCCAGCAGGTCATCCAGCTGCTCTCCGGCTACCGGCACGGCGGCCCGCAGGAGGGCGAGCAAGCAAGGGCGGTCGCCTCCTTCGTCAGGCCTGCGGTGGAGGCAGCGGAGCGGGTGGAGGCGGCGGAGCGGGTCGAGCCCGCCCGGCGGGGCCCGAGGTGCCCGAGCTGCAGGTCGCTCCTCGACGACCACCTCGGCTATCGGGTGCTGGCCGTACGGCCAGCCGACCAGCCGGCCCCCTCGGAGGCCGTCGAGGTGATCTTCGTCTACTGCCTGCGATGCGGGGTGATGCTCGCCCACAACCCGGCGGACGGCCCAGGGCTCGGATCGGGTCCAGGCGCCGCAGCGCTCGCCCGGCTCGGGGGTTCGAGCCCCGGGGGCCGGCCGGAGCGGGTCGTCGCCGAAGGTGCCACCGCCGAGGGGGTCAGCTGGAGCCTGACCGCCGGCGGCGACGAGGACAACTACACGACGATGCTCCGCACCGAGGACTCGGGAGGGATGATCTCTGGCGGCGGTATGGGCGGACCCAAGCTCTCGGGCTCGCAGCTGTTGAACGTCTACTCGGGGGGCAACCCCGATCGGGGCCCACGGGGGATCGTGGTGCGCTGCCATCCCTCGATCGAGCACCTCGTATTGGTCCACGAGGACGGCACCGAGGTGGACCTGACGATCGGCGCGGAGCTCGACGGCCTGCGCTTCGGGGTCGTGCTGGTCGATCCCGAGGCGCGCCTCAGCGAGGTGGTCGGCCTCGGCGCTGACCGGGCGGTCCTCGAACGCTTCGACCTCCGGGGCCACGACGAGGCCTGGCACAACCGGGACCGGGGGTAGCGAGAGGAGCTCGGGTATCGCCTGGGCAGCCCGTCGCCACGATGGATCGTGCTCAGTCGCATGATCGGATCAGGTATGACGCCACTGAGTGTGGTGCCGTTCGGGCGGCGGCCGACCTGCGCTGCCCCCGAGCGAGGTGGCAGCGACAACGGCGGGCTGGGGTGCCCCAAGTCGAGCGCTCGCTCGCCGAGGCGTAGCCTCGCTCCCCGGCGGTGCGGCCCGGTTGTCGAGCCCACCGCCCCGGCTGGCAGGCGTGCACGAGGAGAGAGAGAGGCTGACAGTGGCGGACATCGGTTACCTGGAGGAGCTCGACCCCGACCCGCGGGTGCTCCCCGGCCGGGCCTGGAGGCCGCTCGTCGCCCCCGACGTGGTCCGCCTCGACGGCGACTGGAGCTTCGCCCTCTGGCCCTCGGCCGAGGCTGCCCCCGAGGGGGTCGAGGACGAGGGCTTCGACGACCGCGCCTGGGGTCGGATCCCGGTGCCCTCCAACTGGCCGATGCACGGCCACGGGGCGCCGATCTACACCAACGTCGCCTACCCGTTCCCGGTGGACCCACCGCACGTGCCCGACGAGAACCCGACCGGCGACCACCGGGTGCGCTTCGAGGTCCCGGCCTCCTTCGAGGGTGCAGGGCTCTACCTGCGCTTCGACGGGGTGGACTCCTGCGCCCGGGTGTGGCTCAACGGCGAGGAGATCGGGATCCTGCGGGGCAGCCGGCTGCCCGCCGAGCTCGACGTCACCGCTGTGGCCCGGCCCGGCGGGTCCAACCTGCTCGTGGTGCGGGTCCACCAGTGGTCCTCGGGCAGCTACCTGGAGGACCAGGACATGTGGTGGATGCCGGGGATCTTCCGCTCGGTCCACCTGGTCGCGCGCCGACCCGGGGCGCTGCGGGACTGGTTCGTGCACGCCGGCTACGACCACTCGAGCGGTGCCGGGACCCTGTCGGTCGAGGTGTCCACCGAGGGGCCCGAGGAGGTGCCGGTGACCCTCGACGTGCCGGAGCTCGGCCTCGCCGGGGTGCCCGCCGGCGAGGCTCGGGTGGTCCCCTCGGTGCGCCCCTGGAGCGCCGAGGACCCCTACCTCTACGACGCGGTGATCACCACCCCCGTCGAGGTGGTCCCGGTCCGGATCGGCTTTCGCAGCGTCTCCACCGAGGGCGGGGTGCTCAGGGTCAACGGCAGACCGATCCTGCTCCGGGGGGTCAACCGCCACGAGTGGGACCCCGACACTGGCCGGGTGCTGTCGCCCGAGACGGTGCGCGAGGAGCTCGCCTCGATGAAGCGCCACAACCTCAACGCGGTGCGCACCAGCCACTACCCGCCGGCGCCGGAGGTGCTGGACCTCTGCGACGAGCTCGGCCTGTGGGTGATCGACGAGTGCGACTTGGAGACCCATGGGTTCCTGGCGACGACCGGACTGCGGACCAACCCGACCGACGACCCGGCCTGGGAGGCGGCCTGCACCGACCGCATGGCGCGCATGGTCGAGCGGGACAAGAACCACCCGAGCGTGCTCGCCTGGTCGCTCGGCAACGAGTCGGACTTCGGGCGCAACCACGTGGCGATGGCCGAGCGGACCCGGGAGCGTGACCCGAGCCGGCCGATCCACTACGAGGGCGACGCCGAGTGCCGGGTGGCCGACATCTACAGCCGCATGTACGCCCCCCATGCCCAAGTCGAGCTCATCGGCCGGCGGGAGGAGGAGCCGCTGGCCGATCCGACAGCCGATGCCCGCCGGCGAGGGCTGCCCTTCGTGCTCTGCGAGTACGGCCACGCGATGGGCAACGGGCCGGGAGGCCTGGCCGACTACCAGGAGCTCTTCGAGCGCCACGAGCGCTGCGCCGGCGGCTTCATCTGGGAGTGGATCGACCACGGCATCCGCCGCCGGGAGCCCGACGGCACCGAGTGGTTCGCCTACGGGGGGGACTTCGGCGAGGAGCTGCACGACGGCAACTTCGTGATCGACGGCCTGGTGTTCCCCGACCGCACGCCCTCACCCGGCCTGCTCGAGCTCGCCAAGGTCGTCGAGCCGGTGCGGATCACCGGGGACGCCGCCCGCTTGTCGATCGTCAACCGCTACGACTTCTCCGACCTCGGCCACCTGCGTTTCACCTGGACCCTGGAGGCGGAGGGGGAGGCCGTGGCAGAGGGCACCCTCGAGGTGCCGGAGGTCCCCGCGGGGAAAGGCGCAGAGCTCGATGTTCCCGCCCTGCCGGCGACGAGCGTCGAGTCGTGGCTCACGGTCCGGGCGGTCCTCGCCGAGGCCACCTCCTGGGCGCCGGCCGGCCACGAGGTGGCCTGGGGACAGGTCCAGGTGGCGCCGGCGGCGGTCCCGGCTCCGTCTGCGCCGGCGGCCGGCGAGGCCCCGAGGCTCTCGGGGGAGCTCGTGGCGCTCGGGGACGCTCGCTTCCGCCGCTCCGACGGGACCCTGGTCGGCCTCGGAGGTCTTGTGCTCGAGGGCCCCCGCCTCGACCTGTGGCGGGCCCCGACGGACAACGACGACGGGCGGCACGGTCCGGCGGTGGCGGCCACCTGGCGGGCCCTCGGCTTGCACCGGGTCCACGGGCGCACGGTGGCTGTCGAGCTCGGCGAGGACCGCCTCTCGGTCACCACCCGCTACGCCCCGGCGGCCACCGACCTCGGGATGCTGGCGGTGCTGTCTTGGCGGTGGGCCGCCGGCGGGCTCGAGATGGAGCTCGGGGTGGAGCCCGAAGGGGAGTGGCCCTGCCCGCTGCCCCGCCTGGGCCTGCGGGCCGTGCTGCCCGCCGAGCTCGATCGGGTCACCTGGTACGGGGGCGGTCCGGGGGAGGCCTACGCAGATTCGAAGGCGGCCTCCCGGATCGGCCGCTACGCCGCCACGGTGCCCGAGATGCAGACCCCTTATGTGCGTCCCCAGGAGAACGGCAACCGCCTCGACGTCCGCTGGGCGACCGTCGCCGATGCCGCCGGGCGGGGCCTCCGGGTCGAGGGTCGTCCGAGCTTCTCGCTCAGCGCGCGCCCCTGGACGAGCGAGCTGCTCCACCGGGCCCGGCACACCACCGATCTCGTCCCCGAGGGCGCCACCTTCGTCAACTTCGACGTCGCCCAGCACGGCATCGGCTCCGCCTCCTGCGGGCCCGGGGTCCTGCCCCGCTACGCCCTCGAGGCCGCCCCGGCGCAGCTCGGGCTGCGCTTCAGCGTCATCGGCTGAGCCCGGCTTGCCGGGCGAGCGAGACGGGATCTGCCGGTGAAGGAGCTGAGTGAGCGAGAGGTCATCGCCGCCGGCGGGTGGCACCCGCGATACGCCCGGGTGCTCGCGACCGTGGTGCTCGGCGACGAGGCGGTCGTGTTGGTCGACGGCAACGGCGACGGCTCCGAGGTGGAGGCCGAGCACTGGTGTCGCGACGAGCAAGGGGAGTGGGTCGGCGTCGGGAGCAGCGGCGTCGGCCCACTCGATGGCCGTCCGAGCGGGGGCCCGGAGCTGCCGCCAGGGGCCCTACCGTAGGATCACGCCGATGAGCGCAGGGGACGGGGACCGGGACGGGGACCGGGATTGGAGAGCGGCCAGGCTCTCGCTGCTCCGACGGTGGATCTCGGAGGCCGACCCCGACGCCGTCGAGGAGCGCAAGTGGGTGAAGCCCACCAACCCCGAAGGGGTGCCGGTGTGGTCCGATCAAGGCATCATCTGCACGGGTGAGACCTACAAGGACCACGTCAAGCTCACCTTCGCCCAAGGCGCGTCGCTCGAGGACCCCTCCGGGCTGTTCAACGCGAGCCTGGAGGGCAACCTCCGCCGGGCGATCGACCTCCGCGAGGCGGACGAGCTCGACGAGCAGGCGTTCAAGGAGCTGATCGGGCGGGCGGTCGAGCGCAACCGCTCCCCCGGGCCGGGTCGCCGGCCCGGGGGATGACCCGGCGGCGCCCGGCCGCCGGCGGTCGCCGGCGAGGGGGTCGGTACCGACTTGCATCGTGGGTAGCACCCGGCCGTCACTCTTGACGGCCTCGATACCGTTACGCTACGGTACGTAACATGAGCTCCAGAACCACGGGTCTGGCTGGGCCGGCGACCGGGCCGAGCGGGACAGCCGGGACCCACAGCCATGAGCGCGGCCGAGGTCGCCCGCGAGACAGCCGAGTGGACGAGGCGGTCTTCGAGGCCACGCTCGGCTTGCTGGCCGAGGTCGGCTACGGCGCCCTCTCGTTCGAAGCCGTGGCCCGAGCGGCCCATGTCGGCCGCCCCTCGATCTACCGCCGCTGGCCGACCAAGGCCGCCCTCGTGGTCGGCACGCTCGGTGCCGTCGCCGGCACGGACTCGACTCCCGACACCGGCTCGCTCGAGGGCGACCTGCTCGCCTTGATCTCCTCGATGGCGTCGCTCTACGACACCCCGCTCAGTCGTCGAGTGGTCCCCGGGCTGCTCGGCGACCTCGCGCACCAGCCCGAGCTGGCCGAGCGCTTCCGCGCCGGCTACGTCGAGCCCCGGCGCCACTCGGCCCGCGCCGCCCTGGAGCGGGCGAGCAAGCGCGGCGAGATCCCGGCAGTCGCCGACCCCGAGCTCGTCTGCGACCTCATCGCCGGTCCGCTGCTGCTCCGGGCGTTCGTGCTCGGGCGTCCCACCACGGCTGCGGACGTCGCCGGCCACGTCGGTGCGCTGCTCGGCGCGCTCGGGGTCGGGGAGCGCCCCGTGGCGCCGGTGCCGCCGGCGGCGAGGGAGCCGCAGTGACCGGCGAGCGACCCGAGCGCGGAGCGCCGCCGGCCCGCCCGCCGCTGTGGTGGCGCACCTCGGTGGGCTCCGGCGCCTCACTCCAGCTCGTCGCCACCGCCTTCGGCGGGCTCGGGGTGGCTGCGGCGACCGGCGCCTTCGGCGGACCGACGTGGCTCCGAGCGCCCGCCCTGGCGGTCGGCCTCGTCCTCGTCTACCTCGACACCCATGCGGTGGCCCACTTCGCAGTCGGCCGGGCCGTCGGCATCCGCTTTCGCGGCTTCGGTCTCCGCGGCACGGACCACCCGGAGAGCTACCCACCGGGGTTGCGCGAGCTCATGGGCCACGTCCCGATGTGGGTGGCCCTCACCGACCCGGTGAGCCGGCGGGCGGCATCGCCTGTGGCCCGGGCTGCGATGTACGCCGCCGGGGAGACCTCGACGACGCTTTGCACGCTGGCGGCCGCCGCCGCTGCGCTGCTCGGTGGGGCCCCCGGAGGGGTGCTGGCCCTCCTGGTGAGCGCCGCATGGACGGTGGCGGCAAGCGTGGTGGTGGCGGTCGTCCCGAAGGGGGACTACGCCAAGGCCGTCCGAGCACTGCGCTCCGATGACCGGGCAGCCCGGGCGGCGGAGCGACGGCGACCGACGGCGACCGCGCCGATCGACGCCGAAGCGAGCGCTTCGCAGTAGGCGCGAGCCGGCCGGGATGCGGGATCGCCCCCGGGCCGAGGCGTGATCCGACCTCAGGGAGCGAGCCGGGCGGCCAGGAAGGCGAGCGAGCGGGGATAGCGGTGGTCGATCCCGCCGTGGCCCCCGTCGAACAGCTCGAAGGTCACCTCCCCGACCCCGATCCCGCCCAGCTCTTCGACGAAGGCGGTGGCCCCGAGGTCTAGGTGGTACTCGTCTGCCCGTCCGGCGTCGACCCAGATCCCCCGTAGCCCGCGCAGGGCCTCGGCGTGGTCCGCCACCATCCGGACCGGGTCCCAGGCGAGCCAGCGGGCCCACACGTCCTCGCGCAGCCGAGCGGTGCGCGCGTCGAAGGGGAGCACGGGCCGGCCGTCGTCGTCGGGGGAGAAAGATC
>JAKARG010000509.1 GCA_021819345.1 Actinomycetes bacterium
GTCGAGACCGACGCCCCCCTACCGCATCCCCAGCCACCCCGAGCGGAGATCACCCGACTCGTGCGCCGTTACCTCGGTCCCCAGCAGCGGGCCGGCCAGGGTGTGCTGACCGCCGGCATACCCGAGGACGAGGACACCGTCTACCGCGCCGCGGGCTTCACCGGCCCGGAGCGCCTCGAGGTCCCCGGCTTCGTCGTGGAGCGCACCGCGGATGAGATCGCAGCGTCGGTCTACTCCCTTTCCGGCTCGACGCCCCACCTCTTCGGCGACCAGCTCGACGGCTTCGACTCCGACCTGCGCCAGCTCCTCGTAGCTGCCTCCCCCGATTGCCGCTTCAGCGAGCAGATCGGCCCGATCGGCCTGTCCATCTGGCGCTGACCCCTTTCCGCATGCAAGGCGCCCCATAGGTGCCGCTCTGCGCTGTCGCGGTCGGGTCGCCCGTAACGTTCTGCGCTGTCGATCTGCTCCTGACCCGCTCGCGGTCAAGGCGCACCCGCTGAGCAGAGATCGCACTCGCACCCCTCCCGACCTAGGCGTATAATAGGCGCATGCCTCGGGTGCAGGTCTACCTGCCAGACGACCTCTACCGCGCCGTCAAGGACCGGGGATTGCCGGCCTCGGACCTGCTGCGCAGGGCCGTGCAGGCCGAGCTTCGACGCCAAACGCTGCTCGAGGAGACGGCACGCTACGTCGAGGACCTCATCGCCGAGGTCGGCACCCCCGACGACGCAGCAATGGCCCAGGCCGAGGCTGTCGCAGACCAGGTCCGACGACCCCGGGACCCAAGCCGGGCGTCGTGACGCAACTGGTCTTGGACTCCGGAGGCGTAACTCGCCTCGCCCGCCGGAGCCAGGACGCTGCTGCGCTCATCACCGTCTTCGTTCGCCAGGGCATCTGGCCGCCCGTGGTGCCGACCGTGGTCCTCGTCGAGTGCCTCAGCGGCCGCCCGCAGCACGACGCCGTCACGAACAGGTTCTTGAAGACCTGCGACATCGTCGATGAAGTCCCCGAGCACCTCGCTCGCCGAGCCGGCATACTGCGCGCTGCCGCGCAGCGGGGATCGGCCGTCGATGCCCTCGTCGTCGCCATTGCCGAGCCGAGCGGATCGGTCCTCACCGGCGACATCGGTGATCTCCGGGCGCTCGCAGCCCACGCCGCTGACGTGTCCGTCATTCGCTCGTAGAGCCAGTCGCGGGCGCCCCGCAGCACAGGACGCGACGCCATACCTGCCGTTCTGCGCTCATGAGCGGACGTTGTGCGCCTCAGGTTCGGTTGCGCCCTTCTGCGCGCCCTCAGGACGCCAGATCGTCGATTATCGCCCCTTCTCGAATGAGCCGTCCATCTCGGTCTGTCCGGCCTCGACCCGGCGACGCAGGGCTAGCTATCGCTGTCACGCTCTTTGCAAGTAGAACTCACAACCGTCTGGATCGGCCATCGCCATGATGGCGACACGATCCTCGCGACGACCGACTTCTTTGGCCCCGAGGGCAACGAGGCGGTCGGCCTCCGCTTGCGGATCTCCGTCGCCGACCGGAGTGATGACGAAGCGGAGGCGGTTCCGCCATGCCGTGGGCATTCCCTCCTCGTCCCAGGAGACTTTCGGCCCTCCTTGCGGAGATTGGATGGCCGTCTGGAGACCTTGGTCCCATACCAACGGCCATGCGAGCACTTCGCTCCAGAAGGAGCCGACCTGGCGTGAACCTGCGCAGGTGATCTCGGCCAAGAACCCGCAGTCTGCCAGGTATTTGTTGCCCGGCTCGATCACGCAGAACTCATTGCCTTCGGGGTCGGCGAGTACCACATGGCCTTCCTCCGGGCGCTGGCCAACATCGAGATGGTGGGCACCGAGTCCAAGGGCCTTTGCCACCGTCTGTCGCTGATCCTCCGCGGACGAGCTGGTCAGATGCAAATGCCGCTCGTTCCGGCCGGGGTCCTGTGCCGGAGCGATCCGGAACTGGAACCCCAACCGGGTTCCATCTCCTGGCACCAGCGTGGCGCAGTCGGAGGGACCGCCGGCCAGCTTCCAGCCGAGCAGCTCTCCCCAGAAGCGGGCCAGCCAAAGCGGGTCGGCCGAGTCGAAGCTCACGGCCGCAAGCCGACACGCCATCGAATCGAACCTCCGATCTCGCCACCAGCGACTGGTGTCGTCCGACCTGACTCTAGACAGAGGGGGCAAGATCCACCCCAACCTTCAGCGGGAAGGCCCCTACGACCGGCCGAGCCAGACATCGGCGGTTCGGGCGGTCCCCCGCCGCACCCGAGCGGGTCGCCGGAGCGGCGGCGTAGATCAAGCAGCCCAGGTCGGGATGGTCCGCGGCGCAGGGGTCGACCAGCCGGCGCAGCTCGTCGAGGCTGGGCGGGCGGACCTCCCTCCCTCTCGGCGACGGCGGCGAGGACCGGACGACCGGGTTGAGATCGATCCAGCCCCACCGGATCGCCTGGCTGAAAGCGGCCGAGAGGATGGCATGGCTCTTGCGCACCGTGAGCGCGCCAAGGCCCGCGCGCTGGAGCTGGCCGTAGAACGCGTCGAGGGTGGCGCCGTCCACCTTGGCGATCTCCATCCGACCCAGCCTCGGCTTGATGTTCACGTCGATGGCGGAGCGGTAGCGTACGAGCGTCGACGGTGCCCGCCCCTGGCTCTCGATGTGCGCCATCCACCGCTCCAGCAGCTCCTCGACGGTGTGGCGGCCACCCTGGCGGTGCCCGCCCCGCTCGATCTCCGCGACCAGCTCGGCCGACGCCCGTTGTGCGTCGCGCTTGCCCCGTTGAAGTAGCGCTGCGCGTACCGATAGCGGCCGGTCTCGGGGTCCTTGCCGAGTGAAACCCGGACCTGCCAGACCTTCGGGCCTCGCTGGCGGATGCTG
>JAKARG010000510.1 GCA_021819345.1 Actinomycetes bacterium
ACCCGTCGGGGCGGCCCCCCGAGGACGAGGACCCCGGCGCCGGGCAGCCCGGCGCCTCGGCGCCGCGGCGGCCTCCCCTACGCCGGGTCCTCGCCGCCGGCGGGGTCCTCGCCATGCTCGCTGCGGGTATCGCCGCCCACCTCGGGCTCTGAGCCGAGCAGGGCGCGGACCTCGGAGTCGGTGAGGCGCCGGAAGGCCCGCCTCCCGTTGGAGCGCTCGAGGACCGCCACCTCCAAGCCGGCGGGGTCGAGGTCCTGTTCCGGTCCGGCGAGGGCCCGGACGGTACCGACGAGTGCCGCTCTTAGGTCCCAGCCGTCCACGAAGGCCTCGCCCAGGCGGGCGGTGATCGCCTCCGCCTCGCCGCCGAGCACGCTCGAGCGCTCCTCGTCGACGACCGAGCCGTCGTAGAGGATGTGGAACAGCTGGTCGCCGCCGGCTTCACGTCCCACCTCGGCGACGAGGATCTCCACCTCGAGCGGCTTCATCTCGTGGGTGAAGACGTTGCCCATGTACTGGGCGTAGAGGTTGGCGAGCGACCGGGCGTCGACGTCCTCGCGCGAGAACTGGTAGCCCTTGACGTCGGCGTGCTGGACCCCGGAGCGGCGGAGCTGGTCGAACTCGTTGTACCGGCCCACCCCGGCGAAGGCGATGCGGTCGTAGATCTCGCTGACCTTGTGCAAGGAGGCGGACTGGTTCTCGGCGCAGATGAGGATCCCGCCGTCGTAGACGACGGCCACGAGCGGGCGACCGCGGGCGATGTTCTTGCGGGCGAAGTCGGCCTTGTCCTTCATGAACTGCTCGGGTGCGACGTACCAGGGCATGCTCATCGGGCCGCTCCTCCCCCGGCGGCGAGGACGCCGGCGAAGGCCTCCGCCACCTCTGCCTCGGCGACCGGCTCGTAGCCGGCCGCGGTGATCGTCGCCATCGTCGGGTAGATGCCCCTCACGGCGTCGGGCCCGCCGGTCGCCGAGTCCTCGTCGGCGGCTTGCCAGAGCGCCCGCACGCAGAGGGCGATCGTCTCGGCCCGCTCGAGGCCTTCCCGCCAGCCGAGCTTGACGGTGGTGCGGGCGTCCCGCCCACCCGAGCCGTCGGCATGGAAGTCGGTCTCCTCGTAGCGACCGCCGGTCGGGTCGTAGGTGTAGATCCTCCCCGTGGCCCGCCGCAGGTCGTAGCCGGCGAACAGTGGCACCACGACGAAGCCCTGCATCGCCATGCCGAGGTGCGCGCGCACCATCTGCGAGAGCTGGTTGGCCTTGCCCTCCAGGCTGAGCGGCTGGCCCTCCACCTTCTCGTAGTGCTCGAGCTGCAGCTGGAAGAGCCGCACCATCTCCATCGCCGGCCCCGCGGAGCCGGCGATCGCCACCCCGCTGTGACGGTCGGCGGGGTGGACCTTTTCCATCGTGCGGTGGGCGATCGACGAGCCGGCGGTCGCCCGGCGGTCGCCGGCCATCACCACGCCGTCTGCGTAGCGCACCGCCACGATCGTCGTGGCCTGGCGGTCCACGAACGGCAGGGGTCGACGATCACCTGCGCCCTCGGGCCCTGCGCCGGCCACCACTCGAGCGAAGGGGCCGAGGCCGCAGCGGGAGAGCACCGCGGCGAAGTCCGGCCCGGGCTGGTCCTCCGGAGGGAACATCGGAAGGCTCATAGGGGACCGCACCTTAGTGAGCAGCCGGGGCGTAGCGAGTGGCCGTCGCGCTCTCGGCAGTCCGGGCGCTGCAGTCCGGCTCGTCGGCTCGTCGGCTCGTCGGCTCCGCTCGGCAGCTCCGCTCGGCAGCTCCGCTCGGCAGGCAACCCTCGAAGCGTCGGCGACTACTCCCCGCCCTTCTGGACGTAGCTGCGGACGAACTCCTCGGCATTCTCCTCCAGGACCTCGTCGATCTCGTCGAGCAGGTCGTCGAGCTCGGCCTTCAGCTCGTCACCCCGCCTGCTCGATGCCGGGACCTCCTCGACCACCTCCCCCTCGGTCCTGGAGGGCGCCGCTCGCTTGATCTGCTCTCGCTCTGCCATCTGTGCTTCTCCTCAGGAGCCCAACCGCTCGACCAGCTCGGCGGGGCTGGAAACGCTGTTGAGCAATTGATCGACATGGGCCTTGGTGCCTCTGAGCGGTTCCATCATCGGGACCCGCCTCAACGGGTCGGACCCGACGTCGAAGACCATCGAGTCCCAGTTGGCGGCGGCCACCGACGAGGCCCACCGCTTCAGGCACTGGCCCCGGAAGTAAGCCCTGGTGGTCTCGGGAGGCTCGGTGACTGCCCGCTCGATCTCGTCTGCTCCGACGAGCCGGCGCATCCCGAGCCGGGCGAACAAGGAGCGCTCCGGGCGGACGTCGTGGTACTGGAGGTCCATCAAGGCGAGCTTGGGATCGTCCCAGCTCGAGTCGTGGCGCAGGCGGTAGCCGTCCACCACCCGGTACTTGGCCACCCAGTCGAGGCGGTCGGCGAGCGACATCGGGTCGGACTCCAAGGCGGAGAGCACCTCCTCCCACACCGCGAGGATCTCCGCGCCGGCCTCCGACCCGCCCACCGACTCGGTCCCGAGGTCCTCGGCGTACTTGCGGGCCAGGTCGAGCTGCTCCCACTGGATGTCGAGCGCGCTCATCGAAGGGCCGTTGGCCAGGGCGAGCGGCTCTCGCAGGCTGAGGTCGTAGGACACCTTTCGCATGGCGGCGACCGGGGCCTGGAGGGCCAGGTCCCGGGCCCCGGCCCGGTTGTACCAGTCGTCCTCGACCATCGAAAGGATCAGCGCGGTGGTGCCGACCTTCAAGAAGGTGGCCACCTCGGAGAGGTTCGCGTCGGCATTGATGACGTGCAGGCGCCGGTACTTCTGGGCGTTGCAGTGCGGCTCGTCGCGGGTGTTGACG
>JAKARG010000511.1 GCA_021819345.1 Actinomycetes bacterium
GGTCGCGGCCGCCGGGCCCGCCGCGGCCGGCCGGTCGCTCGCCGCGGGCGGTCCCCCACCGACGATCCTCGCGTTGCACCATCCCCCCGGGCCTCCGAGCAGCCACCCCTGGTTCCAGCTCGCCGGCGCCGCCGAGCTGCTCGACGGTCTGGTCTCCCGGCCGCAGGTCCGGCTGGTCCTATCCGGTCACCTGCACCAGCCCTTCGAGGGTCGGCGGGGGCACCTCGGGCTGCTCGGGGCACCGTCGACGCTCTATGGCATCCGCCACCGCGGCTCGGGCTGGGAGCCGGACGACACCGTGGCCTGCGGGGCTCGCGTCCTCCACCTCGACCCCGACGGCGACTGGAGCAGCGAGCTGGTCGGGATCTCGCCGGAGGTAGGCGCTGTCGGCGGCCCCGGCTCGCCAGGTCGGACGGTCGCCGATGTGCAAGGCGGCCCCGGGTCGTGAGGCGGCTCGGTGGTGGGCTCCGCGGAGACCGCTCGTGAGCGAGCCCGATTCGCCGGCGCGCTGGGTGGCGCCGATGCTCGCCGTCGCCGTGCGGGCCGACGAGCACGGCGCGCCGGAGGGCTGGCAGTACGAGCGCAAGCTGGACGGTCTGCGTTGCATCGCGGTCCGCAACGGCCCGGAGGTGGAGCTGTGGTCCCGCAACCACCTCTCCTACACCGCCCGCTTCCCGGCAGTCGCGGCCGCTCTCGGAAGGCTCGGTGCCGAGGACCTCACCCTCGACGGGGAGCTGGTCGCCCCCGGCGCAGGAGCGGGAAGCTTCGGTCGCCTGGTCCGTGCCGGTCGGAACGGCTCCGCGCTCCTCGTGGCCTTCGACCTGTTGGCCCTGCTCGGCCGGCCCACCACCGGCCTGCCGCTCGCCGATCGCCAGAGCCTGCTGCGCCGGCTGGTCGAGGGGAGCGATCCGCCGCTGCAGGTGGTCGAGGTCCTGGAGGGTGATCTGCCGGCGCTGCTCCAGCGGGCCTGCGACTCGGACTGGGAAGGCCTGGTCGCCAAGCGCAAGGGCTCTCCCTACCGCTCCGGTCGGTCCCGGGACTGGCAGAAGATCAAGTGCCGGGCCACTGCCGAGCTGGTCCTCGCCGGCTGGACCGAGCCGTCCGGCGCACGGACGGCGCTCGGTGCCGTGCTGGTCGGCTACTACGACGGAGCGGGGCGGTTGCGCTACGCCGGCAAGGTGGGCGCCGGCTTCGACGAGGGATCGCTGCAGAGGCTCGGTGCCGAGCTGGCGGCGCGCGAGCAGCCGGGTTGCCCCTTTGCCGACGAGGTCCGGGAGAAAGGCGCCCACTGGGCGCGACCCGAGCTGGTCGGAGCGTTCAGCTTCGCCGAGTGGACCGCCGGCGGCCGTCTCCGCCACCCGGCGTTCCAGGCCCTGCTCGTCGACAGGGCGGCTCACGAGGTGGGACGGGGGAGCCGGAGCCGAGGTTTGCCCGCCCCGGGGGCGGGTACCGAGAGCTGATCGGGTCGGACCGGGCCCGACCCCGACGACGAAGGAGGAAACCCGATGGGTGTCATCCTGCTGGTTCTCTTGCTGGCCGTGCTGCTCGCCGGTGTCGGCTTTGCCGTCCACCTGCTGTGGTGGATCGCAGCGATAGTGCTCGTGTTCTGGCTGGTCGGCTGGGCTCTCGCCAAGGGCGAGGCTGCGGGGTCCCGGCGGCGCTGGTACCGGCGCTACTGACGAGGATCGGCCAGACTGGCCCCATGCCCATCCATGGGCGGAACCACGCCGTGCTCTGGGTCCGGGACCTGGAGGTGAGCGCCCGCTTCTACCGGGACGTCCTCGGGTTGCGGGTCAGGGCGGAGATCCCCGGTAGGGCGATGTTCCTCACCTCTCCGGGCAGCGCCAACGACCACGACCTCGGGCTGTTCGCACTCGGACCGGGTGCCGGCGACACCGAGGCTGGCACCCGCACGGTGGGCCTCTACCACCTGGCCTGGGAGGTGGACACGCTCGGCGAGCTCGCTCGGCTGCGCACGGCCCTCTCGGAGGCCGGGGCCCTCGTCGGCTTCTCGGACCACACGGTGTCGAAGTCGCTCTACGCCAAGGACCCGGACGGCTTGGAGCTGGAGGTGGCGTGGATGGTCCCGGAGGCTCTCGTCCCGGGAGAGACCGGAGCCGGGGTCGCCCCGTTGGACCTCGACGCGGAGATCGCCCGATACGGTCCTGCGACCCTCTCGCGCTCCGTCGGGTGAGGTGCTGGCCGGCCGGGTTCCGCTGCGGCCTGCACGGCGGGTCGGGCGCTGGGTCCTAACCGAAACTTGACCTCGGCGCGTACCACTCGCGCATGCCGGCTACCTAGCTTTGTCGGGTGATCTACCGGCTGTTCGAGCTGTTCCACGTCGACTTCGAGCCGCACCATCGTCATCCCCTCAACCGAGCCGTCGTGGCCGCGACGGTCGTCTCGGTCGTCGGTTCCCTCCTCGTCGACGCCGCAATCGTGGCAGTGGGGTTGGCAATCTGGCCAGGTCTGCGCGGCTACCCCCACTTCCGCTTCGGCGACTACGCCACCCTCACGATCATCGGAGTGCTGATCGCCTGTGCTGCTTGGCCGGTCACCAGCCGGATCACCTCCAAGCCACGCTGGCTCTTCTTGCGGATGGCGGTGATGGTCACCCTGGTTCTCTACCTGCCGGACCTCTACCTGCTCCACCTGGGGGACCCCGTGCGGGCGGTCCTGGTGCTGATGTCGATGCACCTGGCGATCGCCGTGGTCACCTACAACGCGCTGGTCCATCTGGCACCGGTGCGGACCTCCCGGAGCATCGAGCGGCTGGCCCGGCTCCGAGTGCCCGACTAGCGCCTCGGTCCGTCGCAACGAAGGCTCGCCTTGGTGGCGCAGGTGCGCTCAATCGGGAGAGC
>JAKARG010000512.1 GCA_021819345.1 Actinomycetes bacterium
GTCGTGGCCCTGCATCACCGTCCAGGGTCCGAAGCGGTCGGCGGCGTGCCCACCGATGGCGAGCGTCACGGTGCGCGGGATGCCGTAGGCGGCGAGCACCGCCCCGAGGAGCAGGGCGCCGCCGTGGTCGGCAAGCACGTACCAGGGCAGCGCGACTGCGTAGAAGGCGTCCCCGACGTTGGAGGTGAGCTGGCCGGCCACGAGGAGCCGGAAGCTCGGGTGGCGGAGGGGGGCGAGGCCCCGGGGGGTCCGTGGCACGCCTCAGGCCTTCGCCGGCGGGACGACCGGGTAGGACAGAACCAGTATCTCCACCGGCAGCGAGCCCTCTGGGCGGGTCGAGGGGTCCGACAGGCGCTCGTGGTAGCGGGGGAGGAGGAGACCGAGCAGCTCTTGGTTGATCTCCTGGAGCTCGGCCGGGGTGACCCAGAGCACCAGCTCGCTGTCGCCTGCGGCCTTGCGCCAGTCGGCCGGGTAGCTCGCCTTGGTCTCGAGCCAACTGCGGTAACGGGTGAGCGCGCGCTCCCTCAGCAGCCGGGTGAGCGCCCCGGCGGCGAGCTCGGTCTCGGTGTCGTCGTGCACGTTCGAGTAGCTGGTCCCGACCGTGCTGAGCCGCCACGGCCGGGCCCGCCCGCGGCCCCCGCCGGCCTCTTCGACGAAGCCGTACTTGGCGAGCTGGCGCAGGTGGAACGAGCACGTCGTCGGGCTCTCCCCGATCCGCTCGCCGGCCTCGGTGGCGGTGAGCGGCCCCTCGAGGAACAGAGTCTCGAGTAGCGACAGGCGCACCGGGTGGGCGAGTGCCCGGAAGGTCCGGGCGTCGGAGAGCTCCCGCATCTCGGGCTGCTCGGACCCTTCTTCGTTTGCAGGCATCTCTCAATACTAAAGTCTCGAGAGGTAGCTATCAAGAGCTCCCTATCAAGAGCTGGTCGGTCGGACTCGTGGCCCCCGGCACGGCCTCGGTTCCCTCCTGTGGTCGACTGCGGGCGCGACCGTCGTGGCCTTGCGGCCCGCCGCCAGCAGGCCCCCCCGTCATGGACGTGAGACGACCCCGTGGCCAACGGGCGGCTCACGCAGGTGGGGGTCCAAGGCGGGTCCCCTTCGAGAGCGCACGACCGGAAGCGGAAGGGGGGGCTTCTTGCACAGCGTAGGGCTACGGCAGGGCGGAGGGCTCGGTCTCGGAGCGACTGGAGCCGGACACCCGGGCCCGACGTCCTCGGCCGGACGAGGTCATTGGCCTCGTCCGGGCCGTCACCGCATCGTTCCGGGAGCTGTGGTCGAGGCCGAACGCGTCCTGCGGGCCTCGGGCACTGGGTCGCCGAGCGCCTCGACGCCTTCGAGTCGCTGTGCCTGGTCGGCGCGGGCTACCTGGTCGGCGCGGGCTACTTCGTCACCGCCATCGCCCCGGCCTCAGAGGTGTTCTGGGCCGCCCCAGGGAGCCCGCGAGCGCAACCGCCGAGCGCGACAGCCTCTCCGAGGCGGCCGCGAGGTCGTCGGTTACCGTCGAGCGCGCGACATGAGGACCCTCGTCGACGGCTCACCCCTGCGCCAGGCCGCCCCCTCCCTGCTGGAGCTGCGCTCCCGGCGCGACGAGGTGCTCGAGGTGTGCGCCCGCAGCGGCGCATCCAACGTGTGGGTCTTCGGCTCCCTCGCCCGCGGCGAGCAGGACATCGACAGCGACGTCGACCTGGTGGCCGACATCGAGGAGGACCGGAGCCTGTTCGACCTCGCCGGGCTCATCGGCGAGCTGGAAGACCTGCTGGGGTGCCCGGTCAACGTGGTCACCCGCAAGGCGCTCGGGGACAACCCGTTCGGGATCGAGGTACGTCGGGACATGGTGGCCCTGTGAGAGGAGTGGCGGGTGACCACGCTGCGCTGGAGGACATGCTCCGCTACGGATCTCTGGTGCAGGCACACACCAGCGCCGGACGTGCCTCGATCGCCGACCAGCTCAGCCTTCACGGGGTGCTCTGGGAACTGGCCGTCATCGGCGAATCCGCCAACCGCGTCTCCCGGGAGACACGCGATGCCCATCCGGAAGTCCCCTGGCAGAAGATCATCGCCCAACGCTGAGCGGCTCGCTCGGTGGAGGACCGACCGTGTCGTGCACCTCGAGGACCAGCGCGCCAGCACTCAGCTTCCGGGTGCTCGACCCCTGCGGTCGTGCAACACGCCGGCGAGGTGCATTCCCGCAGTTGGTTGGAAGGGTGTACGCCGTGGGTCCCAGCCGCTCAGGGAGGGGACGGGAGGGGGCTACCCGGTTGTAAACCAGGCTCAGGCTCGGAGCGTGGAGGTGCGCAGGCGCGCCGGGCGCTCGAGCCTTATCCGGGGACCTACCGAGCCCGTGCGATAGCGTCGCGCTACCTGGACCTCACTCCAAGTACAGGTCTGGATGGCATGCCCAGGGAGGACGCCGTGGAACAGCAGCTCACGATAGGCCAGCTCGCCGAGCGGACCGGGGTGTCCCACTCGGCCCTGCGCTTCTACGAGTCGCAGGGCCTGATCAGCGCCGATCGGACCTCGGGATCGCAACGCCGCTACGCGCGGAGCACCCTGCGCCGGGTGGCCTTCATCCGCATCGCGCAGCGGGTCGGCCTCAGCCTGGAGGAGATCCGTGCTGCGCTTGCGACGCTCCCGGAGTCTCGTACCCCCACCAAGGCGGACTGGGCTCGCCTGTCGGCCCGGTGGCGCTCCCGGCTCGACGCGCAGATCGGGCTGCTCGAGCGGTTGCGGGACGACCTGAGCGACTGCATCGGCTGCGGCTGCCTCTCGCTGCGCAGCTGCGCGCTGTCCAATCCGCACGACGACGCTTCCGCCCTCGGCCCTGGACCGGGCTACCTGCTCGCCGGCCGGCCCGGAGCGCCCCG
>JAKARG010000513.1 GCA_021819345.1 Actinomycetes bacterium
CCTTACCGACGAGGCTTCCGCTAAGGTTGCCGAACTGCTCGCCCAAGAGGGAGCCGACGGCCTCGCGCTCCGGGTGGCTGTGCGTCCTGGTGGCTGCTCGGGCTTCAGCTACGAGATGTTCTTCGACGCCGACATCGCCGACGACGACGTCAGGGTGGACTTCGGCCCGGTCGCCGTCGTCGTCGACCCGACGAGCGCCGGCCTCCTCCAGGGCTCGACGCTCGACTTCAAGGACGGTCTGCAGGGCGCCGGCTTCAGCATCAACAACCCCAATGCCGCCCGCACCTGCGGGTGCGGTCAGTCCTTCAGCTGAGCCGAGCCCGAGTGGGGCTCCGGAGCTTGCCCCAACCTGCCCGGTGCCGGTGCCGGTGATCTGCTCCGGGTAGAACCGGGTGGCACCTCCGGCGCCCGGATCTGCGGTCGTGTCCTGGCTCTCTCTTGGTCGGGTTCTCTTTTGGCCTGGGTCCGTCGTTGCCGGGGTCCACCGTGGCCAGGGTCTACTGTCGAGGAGGTGAACGGCTCGTCGTCTCCTAGCCCCGTCGGACCTTACGCCCCGGTGGTGCGAGCGGGGGGGTGGATCATCGTCTCCGGTCAGCTGGGGCTGAGCGGCGGTTCGCTCGTCTCGGGAGGAGTCGGGGCGCAGCTCTCCCGAGCCATCGCCAACCTCTCGGACCTGCTCGCTGGCGAGGGAGCCGCACTCACTGCGGTCGTGAAGACGACGGTCTTCCTTGCCGACATCGCCGACTACGCGGAGATGAACGCAGCCTACGTAGCGGCCTTCGGCGACCATCGGCCGGCGCGCTCTGCGGTCGCGGTTGCCGGGCTCCCGCTCGGCGCAGCGGTGGAGATCGAGGCCTGGGCCCTGATCGACCAGCCCTAGCGCTAGCGCTCGAGGCACCGTGTCCGACGGGCGCGGCTGGGCGTGCGCTAGTCTCCCGCCAACCGGCCGTAGAGCCGGTCAGCAAGGGGGCAGCCAGGGATGAGCTCACGGGCATTGTTCGCGGAAGGGCTCGGCACCGCCTTGCTCGTGTTCTTCGGTGCCGGGGCTGCCACGTTGAGCTTCGGGTTCAGGCTCACCGGCACGAGCCCGTCTGCGGGGGTGGTCGCCACCGCGCTCGTGTTCGGCCTCGTCCTACTCGTGCTGGTGTACGCGATCGGGCCCGTCTCGGGTTGCCACGTGAACCCGGCGGTCACCATCGGCTTCCTCGCGGCCAGGAGGATCGGCCTGCGCGACGCCCTCGGCTACTGGGTCGCCCAGCTGGTCGGGGGGATCGTCGGGGCGGCCGGGCTATACGGCGTGGTGCACGCCAGCTCGGCCTACCGCCCGAGCATGGGGCTCGGGGCGGACGGCTACGGGAAGGCGTCGATGATCGGTGCCAACGCCGCAGGTGCGTTCGTGGCCGAGGTCGTCCTCACCTTCGTCTTCGTGCTCGTGATCCTCGCGGTGACGCGCCGGGCCAGCAACGCAACCGTCGCCGGCCTCGTCATCGGCCTGGCCCTCGCCCTCGTCCACCTGGTCGGGATCCCCATCGACGGCACATCGGTCAACCCGGCCCGTAGCCTCGGCCCGGCGCTGTTCGTCGGGGGAAGTGCGCTCAGCCAGCTCTGGGTGTTCCTCGTGGCCCCGCTCGTCGGCGGAGGCCTCTCGGCGCTCGTGTACCAGTTCCTCTACCCCAAGGGCGAGGAGGAGGCGTCGGTCGCTCCTGCGCCCGAGGAGCAGGCCCCCTGATCGAGGCGCGGTGGGCGCGACGATCGGGTGGATGGCCTTCAGCGAGAGGGTGAGACGGGCTCCCTGTCAGTCGGTGCCGCGGGCCGGAGGATCCTCTTGGCCGGGCCGGGCTGCGCCGGGCTGCACCGGGCCGGGCCGAACCGGAGCGGAGCGGCCTGGGGCGCCGGTCGCGGTGGGTAGCTGGCGTTGCCCCGTCCGATGGGCGATGATGCCCTGGTGCTCGGCGCGCTGATCGTGGTCCTGGTGCTGCTCGTAGGCCTGCCGGTGGTCTTCGCGCTCACGTGGGCGGCGATGGGGTGGCTCCTCGGCCAGCTGCTCACCTCCGGGGCCGAGGCCACCCACGAGGGGAGCGAGCTAGTCGGTACCAACCGCTGACAGCCAGCATCCAGCGGACGGTCCTCGCCGGTCCTCACCCTGCCAGGTGCGACTGACCGAAGCGGTAGCCGACCGAGCGGACGGTGGAGATCAGCGACGCGTGCTCCTCGCCGAGCTTCGCCCTCAGCCGCCTCACGTGGACATCGACCGTGCGGGCTCCGCCGTAGTACTCGTAGCCCCACACCTGCGACAGCAATGCCTCCCGGGTGAACACCTTGCCCGGGCGGGTCGCGAGGAACTCGAGCAGCCGGTACTCCATGTAGGTGAGGTCGAGGGGGCGCCCGGCGATGGCGGCCTGGTAGGTCTCGAGATTGACGACGAGGCCGCCGTGCTCGACCAGCTCGGGGCGGCTCGCCCGGCCTGCACGACGCAGGACATGGGCAAGCCTGGTCTCGAGCTCGAGTGGCTGGAAGGGGGTCAGGCAGAAGTCGTCGAAGCTCTCTTGGGCCTTCGTGAGCTCCCGCAGCTCGGCTGCACCGACGAGGAGGAGCACCGGCGTGTGGGGGAGGTTGCGCCGCAGTGCGCGGCACGCCCGGAGGGAGCTGGCCAGGTCTGGCGTCGCCGCAACGATCACCGCCGACCACCCGCCGCCCGGCCCTGCGCGGTCGGCATCACCGGTCAGCGAGGCAGCCTCCCAGGAGTAGCCGGACGCGTCCAGGGCGTGGACCAGGGCTGGCGGGGGAGGGTCGGGGTGTAGCAGGAGTGGTTGCACTCGGAAGGTGAGCCTGTCGTCAGGGACGGCGGGACGGCGGGAC
>JAKARG010000514.1 GCA_021819345.1 Actinomycetes bacterium
CACGTACTGGATGGCCGGCTTGTCGACGAGCGGCAGCATCTCCTTCGGCACCGCCTTGCTCGCCGGGAGGAAGCGGGTGCCGAGGCCCGCAGCCGGGATCACCGCCTTGGTCACTCGCTCGGTCATGGCGCTCCGAGGCTACCGGCCGGAGGCCCAGCGGACCGGCTCCCGCCGGCAGGGACGCTCGACGCTCCGGCTCGCCCGGCCCCGGGGGGTATATTTGGCACTCGTAACCGTCGAGTGCCAACCACGGGAGCGCAGATGCCCACCTACGAGTACGCCTGCAGGTCATGCGGCGAGCACCTGGAAGTCGTCCAGTCGTTCAAGGACGATCCCCTGACCGAGTGCCCGAGCTGCCACGGGGACCTGCGCAAGGTCTTCGGCAACATCGGGATCTCCTTCAAGGGCAGCGGCTTCTACAAGACCGACAGCCGAAGCTCGAGCTCGGGCCCGAGGTCGAAGACCTCCGAGGCCTCGGGCGGGGACAGCTCTGCCTCGGGTTCCCCGGGCGGCGAGGCCGCGTCCACCAAGCCCTCGGCAGGATCCTCGGAGGCCGGGGCCGGCTCGGGGGCGGGCCAGTCCCCCTCGGGCTCCTCGGCCGGGTCGTCCGGGTCGGCTGGATCGTCCGGTTCGACCAAGACCCCGGCTGCGGCGACCCCGGCCGCGAAGGCCTCCTGAGACCCGCGACACCCCGTAACGGGGCGAGCGACGTGGCTCGCCCGCACGCCGAGATCGCGGTGGTCGGGGGCAGCGGGTTCTACTCGTGGCTGGAGGACCCGGTGGAGGTGCTCCCAGACACCCCCTACGGCACGCCCTCGGCGGCGATCAGGGTCGGGGCGGTCGGCGGGAGGGCGGTGGCGTTCCTCCCCCGCCACGGTGACTCCCACGAGTGGCCGCCGCACCGGGTCAACTACCGGGCCAACCTGTGGGCGCTCCGGGGGCTCGGGGTGCGCCGGGTGATCGGGCCCTCGGCCGTCGGATCGCTTCGCTCCGACCTGGTCCCCGGCGAGCTGGTCGTGCTGGACCAGCTGGTGGACCGCACCTCGGGCCGGGCCGACACCTACCTCGACGGGCCCGACGTCGGCCACGTGAGCTTCGCCGACCCCTACTTCCCGGAGCTCGGCGAGGTGCTCGCCGCCGCCGGCGAGGCCGCCGGCGCCCGGGTGCGGCGGGGAGGAGCCGTCGTGGTCATCCAGGGACCCCGCTTCTCCACCCGGGCCGAGTCGGCCTGGTTCCGCTCGCAGGGTTGGGACGTGGTCAACATGACCCAGTACCCCGAGGCCTACCTGGCCCGCGAGCTCGGGCTCTGCTACGCGGGACTGGCGCTCGTCACCGACTTCGACACCGGCGTCGAGGGCGACGAAAGCGTCGAGGCGGTCACCCACGAGGCGGTCCTCGAGGTCCTCGCCGCCACTGTCGCCACCACCCGGGAGGTCCTCGCCCGGGCCGTGCCGGCGGTGCCCGAGGAGCCCGGCTGCGCCTGCCGGCGCCTCGGCTGGCCGGGTCTCACCAGCCCCTGAGGGTGCGGCGCCGTCGGATCCCGGCCTCCTCCGACACCCGGCCCGGTCTCCCAAGCGCGCCCACCCGGGGCGACACCGACCCCCTGTCCTCCACCGGGCTCCGACGGATCAGGCCAGGACCCCCTCGCTCGGCGCGAGTGGCGCCAGCTCCCTTGCCCGGAGCCGCTTACGGCGCCGGCGACGGTCCAGGGCGTAAGTGCCGGCGAAGGCTGCGGCGAGCGCTGCGCCTGCGCCGAGCAGGTCCCGTCGACCGGTTGGCGAGTGCGCCCAGACCGCCGGGTAGCCGAGCAGCGGGACGCTGAAGCGGGCCACGTACGCATAGCGACCGTGGAGGCGCAGGGTCCAGGGGTCGGGGTAGATGTTGTCGTCTCCCTGGGTCCGGACGACCACGGTGGATCCCTCCCGGTGGAGGGAGATCACCCGGTGGACGTAGTCCGCATGGGGGTCGAAGGGCGGGTGGAACACTGCCACGTCGCGTAGCGCCAGCTCGTCGAGGGGGATCCGCTGCGTCACCACCACGCCGCCGATCGGTAGGCCGGGCCTCATGCTGCCCGAAAGCACGGGGCGGATCTGCCAGGCCCCGCTGCCGACTGCGACGGCCATGAGGACCACGACTGCAGCCGCCACTGCCAGCATCACCGCCTCGACGGCTTGGCCGACGAGGCTCCTCCGCCGGCGCGCCACGTGCGCACCGGAGGTCGGTTCGCCCCGCAACCGGAGACGCCCGCGGAGCTGCCGGGCGAGCGGGGGCCGGGGGGAGGCGGTCCCGAAGAACCGCCTCCCCGTGCTCCTGGCCGAGTGCATCATGCTCAGGGAGTGTTGGTCCCGTTCACCGTGATGGTCGGGTTGGCGGTCAGGCCCTCGACCGCGTTCTGGCTGACGACGTGGCCGATTGCTTCGTTGGGATTGGTGGTCGGGTTGGTGAAGACATATTGAACCCTAAAAGTGGCGGAGCCTTCGTCGCCCGGGTTCACCTGGTTGCTCTGGCCCAGGTTCTGGGTCGGCTGGAGGAATTGCGGACCGAAGCCGTAGTCGAGGTAGAAGGTGTGCGAGCTGGCGGCACTGACGGGGCTACCGGGAGCCCCGGAGGTGTCGCTGGTGTGGATGTCGGTCCAGGTGCCGTTCAAGTCCTCTTGGACCTCGACGGTCATCTGGCCGAGCAGCGGTGAAACCGTAGAACCGGAAGCCGCAGGCGAGTAGTCGATCGTGTCCACCTCTCCCTGCAGGGTTCCTACGTCGTAGACCGAGAAGGTGTAGTCGTAGGTGTCGCCCGGATTGGCGTTGGTGAGGGTGTAGGCGAGGGCGTTGCCCATACCTATTGTCGTCGGCTCGGCGC
>JAKARG010000515.1:0-2174 GCA_021819345.1 Actinomycetes bacterium
GGTGTAGGCCCGTACCTTGAACTTCGGCTTCCGCTGCGACTTCTCCTGCAGCGCCTTCTTCGCCATTACTGGTTGCCCTCCTTGCGGAACGGGAAGCCGAATGCGTCGAGCAGGGCCCGGCCCTCCGCGTTCGTGCGTGCGGTGGTGACGATCGTTATATCCATTCCTCGAGGGGAGTCGATCTTGTCGTAGTCGATCTCGGGAAAGATGAGCTGCTCGGCAACCCCGAAGGTGTAGTTCCCCCGGCCATCGAAGCCTCTGGGCGGGAGACCCCGGAAGTCCCGGATCCGGGGGATCGCAAGGCTCACCAGACGATCGAAGAACTCCCACATCTTGTCCCCGCGCAGGGTCACCTTCGCCCCGATCGGGTTCCCCTCTCGGAGCTTGAAGCCCGCAATCGACTTCTTCGCTACCGTCACCACCGGCTTCTGGCCGGTGATCGCAGTGAGATCGCGCACCGCCCCTTCGAGCAGGGACTGCTGCTGGGTGGCTCTTCCGACTCCGCAGTTGAGAACGATCTTCTCCATCCGCGGCACGAGCATCACGTTCGACAGCCCCAGCTCTCGCTGGAGCTGGTCGCGCAGCTCGGCAACGTAACGCAGCTTGAGGCGCGGCGCCGTCACGTCGAGCGGCGCAGCGGCGGTCACAGCTCCGCCCCGCAGTGGACGCACACCCGGTGCTTGGAACCGTCGGCGTCGATCCGGTACCCGATCCGAGTGGCGCCGTCCTTGGAGCACACGATCGCCACGTTCGAGGCGTGCAGGGGCATGTCCTTGTCGATGATCCCACCCTTCATGCGGGTGGAGGTCTGTCGCTGGTGCTTCTTCGCAACGTTGACACCCTCGACGATGACCCGGTTGGTGCCCGGCATGACACGAGTGATCTGACCGGTCTTCCCACGGTCCTTCCCCGACAGGACCTGGACCTTGTCACCGCGCCTCAGTTTCATCTTGGTCGGCACTCCCGCCCTTGCGGCGCGTGCGGTTCGCGACATCTCAGAGCACCTCCGGGGCGAGCGAGACGATCCGCATGAAGCGCTTGTCACGAAGCTCGCGACCCACGGGACCGAAGATACGGGTCCCGCGAGGCTGTTGCTGGTCGTTGATCAACACCGCTGCGTTATCGTCGAAGCGGATGTAGCTGCCGTCCGGGCGCCGCTTTTCCTTCTTCGTCCGCACCACCACGCACTTCACCACGTCGCCCTTCTTCACATTGGCACCCGGGATCGCATCCTTGACCGTAGCGACGAACACATCGCCGATCGATGCATACCGACGCTTCGATCCGCCGAGGACCTTGATGCAGAGGACCTCCCGGGCTCCCGAGTTGTCGGCCACCTTGAGCCGGCTCTCCTGCTGGATCACTTGGCCCGCTCCAGTACCTCGACGACCCGCCACCGCTTGCGCTTGGACAGCGGCCGGGTCTCCGAGAGCCGGACCCGATCCCCAACCTTCAGTGTCGGGTCCTCGTTGTGCGCCAAGACACGGTTCGTCCGCTGGACCGTCTTGGCGTAGCGGGGATGGCGCACTCGCTCCACCACGGCCACGACCACGGTCTTCTCCATGGCCGTGGACGCGACCAAGCCCTCGCGCACCTTTCGCCCGTTCGTCCGCTCGCCGGCAACGGCCGGCTCGGCAGCGGCCACCGTGGAGGCACCCGATGCCACGCTCTCGTTCGGTCCTGCCATCAGACGGACACCTCCGCCGCCTCTGCGGCCTCGATCTCCCTCTCCCGCTCGATGGTGAGCACCCGCGCGATGTCTCTACGCACTTGGCCCATTCGGGCCGAGTTGTCCTGCTTGCCGGTAGCCAGCTGGAAGCGGAGGTTGAACAGCTCCTGGCGGAGCTCCTCCAGCTTGTCGACGAGCTCACGCTCGCTCATCTCGCGAAGATCCTTCGGCTTGGTCATCAGACGTGCACCTCCTCTTGGACACTGCGCGTGACGAAGCGGGCCTTGATCGGCAACTTCTGGATGGCCCTCTCCATCGCCGAACGGCCGAGGGCTTCGTCCACCCCTCCGAGCTCGAAGAGGATGCGACCCGGCCTCACGACCGCCACCCAGAGCTCGGGGTTCCCCTTGCCGGACCCCATTCGCGTCTCGGCGGGCTTGTGCGTCACCGGCTTGTCGGGGAAGACCCGGATCCACACCTTGCCGCCCCTGCGGACGTAGATCGG
>JAKARG010000515.1:2184-2855 GCA_021819345.1 Actinomycetes bacterium
TGGCGGGTCATGGCGATACGAGCCGCTTCGATCTGGCGGGCGGTGATCCATCCGGGCTCCAGGGCCTGGATGCCGTACTCGCCGAAGCTGACGGTGGTCCCACCCTTCGCTTCTCCCGACAGCCGGCCACGCTGGACCTTGCGGTGCTTGACCTTTCTCGGCATCAACATGGCTCAGCTGTCCTTCGGGAAGTGGGGGGTCTCGTGGTGCTCCCCCCTGGTGCGACGCTCGATGTCCTCCTCCTCGGCGAGAAGGCGCTCTAGCTCTGGGTCCACCTTCACGATCGGCTCGGCCTCCACGGTCGGCTCACCGGCGACGCCCTCGGCGTCGACTGCCAGGGGGGTGGCGGCACCGAGGCCGGCACCAGGCTCACCTGCGTCCGGTCGGCGACGTCCCCCACCGGCGCTGACGATGCGGCGGGGGCGGGAGGCGCCCGTGCTCTCACCGACGGCCATCGCCGCCTCACGGACGATCTTTTCCTCCGTCGACACCTTGTAGGGCAAGATGTCGCCCTTGTAGATCCACACCTTCACGCCGATGCGACCGTAGGTCGTCCGAGCCTCCCGGAACCCGTAGTCGATGTCGGCACGCAGGGTGTGGAGCGGGACTCGTCCCTCCCGGTAGAACTCGCGGCGGGACATCTCGGATCCCCCGAGGCGCCCGGCGCACTG
>JAKARG010000024.1 GCA_021819345.1 Actinomycetes bacterium
GCGTCGGCCGAGCGGGTCGTGTCCGAAGTGGTCGCGGTGGTCGAGCCCTTCTCGGTCACCGAGAAGACGGGGTCGCCGCTCCCGTAGGCCGGGATCGCGGAGGCGTTCAGACATGGCGGGGGGTTCGGCACCGCGGTCGAAGAGACGAGCAGCGAGTTGTCGCAGCTCTCCACGAGGGGCTCGGGAAGGGTAGCCCCGATGAAGAGCGCGTAGAGTCCCGAGGCCTGGCTCGGATCAGCCAGTATGTTGTCGAGGTTCGGAGTCGTCGTCGGGGCGTCTGCGACCAGGGTTGCCAGTTGCCCGGGCAGGGCGGCCGCGCTGAAGACGTTGATCCCCTCGATCACCGTCGCCGTGATGGCGGCGATCACGATGGTGACCACGCCGGCTGCACTTGCCGCCGTGATCCCCGCCAGGACTGCGAGAGCCTCCGCTCCGAGCTCGGTCACGGCGACAGCGGCGTCGCCTGCGAAGGGCAAGACGGCGGCCGCCAGCCCCGTCCCGCTCACGAGCCCGCTGAGAGCGGAGCCCACCGCCGCGCCGGCCACCGAACCTCCCGCCACGGCTGCCCCGAAACCGATCCCTTCGGCGACGCTGTTGGCGGCAGCGACGTACGACGGGTTGTCCACGGTTGGGCCCTCGGTGTCGTCCTCACCCCACTGGACGAACTGGTCGTAGGTAGGGGTCGCAACCGTGCAGCCGGTCAACGACGGGCAGGGCGTATAGCACTGAGCGGGTGCATCCGAGCCGTAGATGTTCGAGGTATAGCCGGACTGGTCCGGAGACGGCGACTGGTAGACGCAGTAACCCTCGTTCGAGCTCGACTCCGGGGTGGACAGGCTCTCGCCGGCGCCGTAGGCGAGCGGGGTGCCCGAGAGGAACGTGTCGAGCGACGACTGGCTCGGGTCGCTGGCGAGCAGGCTCTCGTAGGCGCTTGCGCCCAGGCCGGCCCACTTCGCGTACTCCAGGCCCGCGTTGTCCGCAGCCTGGACCTCCTGGCGCTGTTCGACGGCAGTCAGCCAGGCGACCACGTTTGCCTGGTCAGCGGTGGCGGTCCCCGCTGCGACTGCCTGTATTGCCTCGGTTACGAGGGCCCACAGCTCGCCCTCCGCATCGGCGCGGCCCCAGGTCTGGGCCGCCGCTGCATCGCTCGAGGGCAGGCCGTGGTCGGCAAGGGTGTTGGACACGGCCTCTTGGGAGAGCGCCGCGATCGACGCCTGCTGAGCAGCAGTCGCGGCATAGAGGCCCGATCCCAAACCAATCTGGTTGATCAGGCCGGCCGGAGGGTAACCGGTGGGTTGGAGGGTCAGGGCCGGACCGGTGCTACCGGCAGCCTCGGCCGTCCCGGCGAGGGACCCGACGCTGAAGGCGATCGTGACAAGGACCAAGCCCAGCGCGACCAGCGCGCGTAGCGCGGCACGGGCTCTGGCCGCGTGGCGCTGCACTCGGTTGTGACACTTCCGTGGGCGCATCCGCTGTCCCTCTCGTGTGCGAGCCCGGGTCTGTGCCGCACGGCCGACCCAGGCTGGTTCATGGTCCATCGGTGACGAGGTGGTCCTCCCGGGACGCTAAACCGACCGGCTGGGCCGGCACTACGGGCAATTGTCCAATCCCTCCGGAGGGGACGCGACCGCGGCGCCGGGCCCCTGGTCGTGGATCCCCCACCGCCCCCCCGGGGGGGCTGAGCTGCTGCACGCTGACCCGAGCCGGCGGCCGCCCGCAGCTACCCAGCCGGGTGACCCACGAAAACACCAGTAGAGCACGCAATGCTCCGCCAAGGCGATCAGATCGCGCGACCTGCAGAGCTCGGGCTAATCTCGCTGGTGCCCGCGGCAGTGCGACAGCTGCCGTTCCGGCGCCGCCGCCACCGGTCAGATCCTCGGGAGACGCAGTGAAGAGAGCCACGACGCCAGGGGTGGAGCTGGCCCCGGAGCTGGCCGGGGCAGCCGGGGGGAGAGGCCCGCTGAAGACGTCCTTCGTCGGGCGCGAAAGGGAGGTGGCACAGCTCGTCGAGATGCTCTCGCAGCCCGAGCCGAGGCTGATCGTCGTCACCGGTCTCTCCGGGGTGGGCAAGACGAGGTTGGTGGCAGAGACCTGCTCGGCCATCGAGCGTCAACTCGGTTCGCTGGTCGTCTTCTTGAACCTCGCCCCACTCGAGCATGCGTCGGACATCCCCCAGCTCGCCGACGTCACGCTCGCAGCAGCGACCCTCGAAGGCGCCGCCGGGCGCCGAGCCGACCCCGGGCTGCCCGCCGGCCAAGTGCTGGTGGTGATCGACAACGTGGAGCACCTGCCAGGAGCAGGCCAGCAGGTACTGAAGATCCTTGCCGACGCCCCCGACCTCCGAGCGCTCCTTGTCAGCACCGCCCCACTGCGCCTACCCGGCGAGCAAGTGCTCCGATTGGAGCCCCTCGTCCGGTCTCGGAGGGACGAGCTCGACCCCGCAGAGCTGCTCGACGAACCGGCAGTCCGGCTGTTCGCCGACCGTGCGCTCGCCGCCGACGCGAGCTCTTCGGTCACCGAGGCGAACGTCGAGGTCGTAGCCGAGCTCTGCGATGTCCTAGGGGGGCTACCGCTTGCGATCGAGCTGGCGGCAGCCCGTGTCCCAGCTCTGGCACCGGAGCAGCTCCTGGGACAACTCGGCGATCCGGCTGGGCTCGACCTCCTGACCGGTAGCTCCGGTGAGAGCGGCAGGCAGGACAGCATGCGTGGGGCTCTGGGCTGGACAGTGGCGCTCCTCTCGGAACCGGCAAGGCAACTGCTGGCCATCCTGTCGGTGTTCGAAGGGCCCTTCTCGCGAGAGGGCCTGTCGGCGCTCTGTGGACCGGACTGGGGGACCAGTAGGACCTTCGACGCGCTGTGCGAGCTCGTGGAGGTCCGCCTGGTCGAGCCATGTGCTGGTCCCGGCACGGCGCGCTTCGCCCCACCGCCACTGGTACGCAGCTTCGCCCGCCTGGCCCTGGTGGCCGAGGACACCCGCCAAGAGAGCGAGGCTCGACACACAGATTATGTGATATCGCTGGGCAAGAAGGCGGCGGAGAGCTTCGAAAGGGGTGCCCAGTCGGAAGCCTTCGCCCTACTCGGTCCGGAGTGGGCCGAGATCACCGCCGTCCTCGACCGGCTGGTGCGACAGGGAGAGCCTGGGCGAGCGCTCCAGCTCTCCGTCGACTGCGCTCCGTTCCTGCTCGGCGCGGGATTCGACGCGAGCGCTCGGGGGCGCTTGGAGCTGCTCATCGAGGTGGCCCAGAGCCGTGGCCCAGCTGGCCGGGATGGCACGCTCGCCCGTGCGCTGCTCTGGTCGGCCCTCCTCGCCCGTCAGGCTCGGGATGTGTCCCTACACATCGGGTGGGCCTCCCGGCGCCTGGCCGAAGGGCTGGAGATGGCACGGGAGATCGGTGACGCAAAGGCCGAGCTGCTCGGCCTCGAGCTCACGGTCCTGGCACTTCCCTTGACGGGCGACGTCGAGGCCGCGAGCACCGCAGTTGAACAGGGGCGGAAGATGGCCGCCGAAGCGGGTCACGAGGGTCGACTGGCTCGTTTCGAGGCCTTCTCGGCCATGCTCGCCCAGCTCCGGGGCGACGATTCCGGAGCCCTGGCGCTCGGCACGGCGGCGCTCCTCCGAGCCCGACGCCGTGGCGACCTACAAGCCACCGTGCTGGCGTCCCTCCTCCTGCTAAGCCTCCCAGAAAGCTTCACCCTGCCGCCCCTCGCTTCGCTCGAGGAGCTGATCGGGATGTGCCAGGACATCCACTACCCCCACGGGGCCAGCTTCCTCTTGTCCACCTGCGCATTCCGCTATCTCCGATCCGGCGACCTCATCGCCTCGGCCCGCCTCTGCTTCGAGCACTCGAGCCTCGTCCGGCGCCTGGGTGAGCAGGGAACGATCAACTCCGCCCTCTCCATCCTGTCGCTTGCCATACTGGCCAGCCGTAACGGAGAGCCGGAGATCGCTGCTGCTCTCCATGGCAGCATTGCCCACCTGTCGGAGTTGCTCAGCAGCTCGGTGGCCCCGGACAAGCTGGCGGAGTACCGCGCGGAGCTAGACCGCGTACGTGAGCGACTCGGGGAGGAGCGCTTCGCCAAGGCCGCTGGGCAGCCCATGGACCTGCGTGCCGCCGCCGTCTACGCCCGCTCGGTGAGCAGGACGGCCGAGATGAGCCTCGACCGACCCGGACACCGGCCGGCCCTCTCGCCACGAGAGATGGAGATCCTCTTGCTGCTCGCCAACGGGTCGACCAACAAGTCGATCGCTGGACAGCTCCACATCAGCCCGAAGACGGTCATGCACTACCTGGGAACGCTCTACCGCAAGCTCGCGGTCAGCGGACGCCTCGAGGCGGTCGTCTGGGCCTATCAGAATGGGGTGGCCCGTTGACGAGTCCGTCACATGATCAGTCGTGCCCATCAGGGTTTCTACCGACTGCTCGCTGAGCTGACGAACGACCACAGCAAGAGCCCCGACGAGGCGTGGACCGCAAGGGCGACGGCTCCCTGTCCGATGACCCAGACCGCGCTTTCGTAGAAGCCGATCAGGTAGTTGGGACGATGGGGACCGGAGTAGCGGGCCGGAAACGTTACGTGGAGGTTGGTAGCGCAAGGACGAGGTCGGCCTGGGTCCCCCGCAGCCCCCCACACTGCAAATAGCGGTCACAGCCCGACGGTCGAGGAGATGACGCACAGCCCGAAGCCCATGACGATGAGGCAGAGGCCGGTGACCGCGACCCGGTAGGCGCCGTGCATCCGGTGCTCGTCGGGGAGCACCTTCGCCTCGAGGGCAAGGAGGAAGCCGAGGACGATGGGCAGGAGGAGCGCGTTCATCACCTCCACGTCGATGACCAGGCCCACCAAGTCCAGGCTGGAGAGCACGATGACCGCCCCCAGGATGTGGGCAAAGCAGTAGGTGAGGTAGAACTTGGCGGTCCGGTCGCTCGTTGAGGGTGTGGGTCCAGCCGAAGACCTCCGAGATGCCCCAGGCCCCGGCCAGCGAGGCGACCAGCGCAGCGACCAGGCCGGCGCCGAGCATGGTCACACCGAGGAGGACCTTGGAGGCGACTGCGCCGAGGAAGGGGCGCAGGGCATCCGACATCTGCCCGACCGTGTCGATGGCCGCCCCGGGGTGGGTCGGGCCGATGGTCGCCGCAAAGACCAGGACCATCACGATCATGATGCTCTGGGTGAGCACCGCCCCGACGGCGGTGTCGCGCCGCTCGGAGCGAATGTCGGCGGGGGTGAGCCCTTTGTCGACCACCGCGCCCTGCTGGTAGAAGATCATCCAGGGCATGATCACCGCACCGACGTTGGCAGCGAGCAGCAGGACGTAGGAGTTGTTGTGCAAGGGGACGTGCGCAAAGCCGGCCGCGATCGCGTGCAGGCTCGGATGCGCAAGGAGCATCGCCGGCACGAAGACCAGCTCGGCCAGACCGAGGGCGATCCCGATGCGCTCGGCCCGCCGGTAGCTCCCGGTCAGTCGGTGTCCGCCAGCATGACCACCAGGCCGGGACCCCACACCGCGAGCAGGCCGAGAGCCAGCCAGCGGTGGCGACGTCGCCCCGGGAACACCGCTGCGGAGGCCGAGCCGAGGTGAGTCCCGACCTGGCCGCCGACCCGGCTCCCGTCGTCACCCATCTGGTCTCTCCCTTCGGCCACCAGGAGCCCGTAGAGCTCCAGCCATTCTCAGTTAGGAAGACCGTACTCGATAGCTAAGGTGAGCCTAAGCATTGCAACAGGGTCTACGGCTGGCGTCGCAGTCGCAGGTGCTCCCTGTGACCACTCGGTCGAGACCCACTCGGGCGCCGGCGGCTCAGGGGACGGCCCCTGCGCTCGCCGGGGTGAGCGGGGGCCAGGTGAGGGCGCAGTCGGCGTTGCAGGTAGCGGCTCGCTGCTGGTCGGGGGCGAAGGTGTAGAGCACGTAGCCGCCGCCGTCGACCAGCACGAGGTGGTGGACGGAGCCGAGGTAGGCGACCCTCAGGGACGTAGGAGACAGGGCGACCGTCGGCGGGTTGCTCGGGACGAGCGAGCATCCTGGCGGAACCAGCTCATGTGTGGGGCAGGAAGGGGTAACCGGGATGTTCCCGGAGGCTCGCCGTGCAAGGAGTGGCCGGCGCAGTGGGATCGACGTGGACGTGCACCGGGAAGTCGGCGGCCAGGAAGACCACCACGGCCAGTGCGGCCGCGGCCAACGCGAGGGGGCGCACCCGGGCCTGCGCCGGGGACCGCCTGGCAACGCGCAGCTGCCTGCGCAGCGCGGGGACGAGGTCCTCGCCGTAGCGGCACTCGGCAGCGACGCCGGGCAAGCGGGGGGCAAGGTCGGCGACGAGGCCGGCCGGCGGGGTCCTCGGGACCCGGACGGCGAGCAGCGGCCGCAGCGCGACGGCTCCGGCGACGTGGGCAGCGCAGTCCGCACACGCCTCCAGATGCGCGTCGAGCAGTCCCGGAGCGGTCGGCACCGGCTCCCCGTCGAGGCGGGCCGAGATCGCTTCCCGGGCGACGGCGCAGACCAGGGCCGTCGAGGCGCTGCCCCGGGCACCCGAGCGGCGGCCCGAGAAGCTCACCCGGCGCCCCGGGTGGTGCAGGTTGACCAGCCGGCGCAGCGCGGGCCGCGACCAACAGGGGCAGGCCGGCGCCCCACGAAGCTCAGCGGGCGCATGGCGGCGACCTCCCGGTTCACGACGACGACCCGTACTGGATGGCCACGTGGAGCCTCTGGGTGAGCCGCCACGAGCGCGCCGACGGCCCGAGCGACCACACGGCGAGGGTGCTGCCCGAGCCGGCCAGGGCGTCTACGGTCCCGGAGCCGGCCTGGGCGAGGGTCTCGCTGCCTGCCGGTGCAGCCGGTCCGGACCGCCACGTGCCTCCGGGCGCGACCGTCTCGACGTCCTCCCGAGCTACCCCGTCGCCGACGAGCACCCCGAGTACGCCACCCGACAGCGCCGAGACCGAGCCCACCGACCAGCCCGCAGCAAGCGGCAGCGTCGTCGAGGTCCGCCAGTGCCCGAAGCCGTGCCCGGAGCCTTCGGCGGCCAGTGCAAGCAGGTCCGAGTGCGCTCCGCTCCGGCTGCTCGCCTCCACCAACGCCTCGGGGTGGCCAGGCGCTCCTCCGTACCAGAGCACCTCGAGGCGGTCGCCGCCGACCGAGGAGGCAAGATCCACGGGGACCGACCTCCACGACCCGGCGGCGTCGACGAACAACCCCAGCTCGCCGACCGACGAGCAGCTCGCCCCCACGACCGGGTGGCCAGCCAGGTAGCCGACGGTGGTGAGCTCGGCCGGCCGGCAGGAGGCGCCGGCCGGCGAGCGCCCGAGGGTGCCGGCGGTGAGGAGGGTCCGCCAACGGCTGAGCCCGCCGGCGGCCTCGAGGATGCGGCCGCTCCGGGAGCTGTCGGTGAGGGCCAGGCCGGCGCCCGGCGACTCGACGGCCAGGGAGGCGGCGTGGGCGTCGATCCCGCTGTCGACCAGGCCGTCGGACCAGCTCCGCCCGGCATCGTCGGTGGCGATCATCGGCGAGAACCGCAGCAGCGTCGACGGGAGGATCCCGACTGCGAGGAAGTCCCCGGACCCCGCGACGAGCAGGCCCCCGTTGGTGGCCGTCGCGGTGGCCTCCACCCGGTCCGACCACCGCCCCGACCCCGCGGGGAGGTACATGAGCTGCCAGAAGGTGTTGACCGGCTGGTCGAGGCGCCCCATCGGCACGACCGCCCAGGTGCCGCCCGCCGCCTGCAGCGACGTCGCGAGCGCCAGGGGGTCTGCGGGGGCCGACGGGCGGGAGCTGGCCGCGGCATCGACCGGCGGAGCCGGCCGGGAGCCGCAGGCACAGAGCAGTGCGCCGGCGGACAGGGCCGCTCCCACGCCGAGCATCCCCCTCCGGCGCCGCGATCCGGGCCCTGCCTGCTTGGGCGTAGCGGACTTCACGAGCGTGGGAGCAACCGGGACATCTCGCCTGCCACCAGCTCGGCGAAGGACGACTCGCCGGCGGCGTTGCCCGACCCGGGGTCGGCCGAGACCACCGCCCGCACCCGGCCAGCGGGATCGATCACCCACACGTACTCACTGTGGCCGATCATCGCCCCGCCGGGCTCGTAGAAGACCGCCTCGCCGTAGGCCTTCCACACCTTCTCGAGCTGGGCGAGGCTGCCGGTCAGGTACTCCCAGTTGGCGACGTCCTGCAGGCCCTCCTCCCGGTCGAAGGCGACGAGGTAGTCGGGGGCGACGAAGCGCGGGTTGGCGTCGATCGCCAACAGCACCACGCGGCGCGCCCGGCTGCCCAGATAGTCGTCGGCGATGCGCAGCTCCTGGGCGATCAGCGGACAGCTCGAAGTGCACACGTCGTCCAAGAAGGTGAGGGCGACCACTTTCCCCTTCAAGTCCGCCAGAGAGACGCGCTGGCCGTGCTGGTCGACGAGGGTGAAGCTCGGCGCGGCGAAGTTCGCCGGCTGCATCGGTCCGTCGACCGCCTCGGCGAGGATCGGGGAGGCGTGCGGGTTGGTGCTGGCGGCCACCATCGGGACCGCACCGACGAGGATGAGGCCGACCAGCGCCAGGTTGCGGAGGGCGTACGCCGGCTCGGCGACCAGGGACCGCACGCCCTTGCGCTCCTGCCGGCGGGCGCTGTCGATGGCAACGGGCACCTCGGCCACAGCCGGCCCCCGGCGCAGGGCGAGGTAGCCGACGCCGAACAGGAGAGCCATGGGGACCATGCTGTTGGGATCGGTGCCCACCCCGCCGAGGAAGCCGAGGTCCTCGACCAGGATCCAGTCGGCCAGGCAGAGGACCGCCCCGGCGACGATGGCCGCCCCCGTGAGGGGTCCCCGGGCAACGAGGAAGCCGGTGCCGACGACGACCAGGGCGACCACGACGACCAGGTTCACCGCGAAGCCATGGGCCGCGTCGAAGGAGGCGAAGGCCGACAACAACCCCGAGAGGAACGCCGGCTGGGGGGTCGATGCCATCTGGCGCACCATCCCGGCCAGCGAGCCGGTGGTCCGGCCCGCAACGCTGCCCACCCAGGATCCCCGCCCGGGCCAGGCCTGCAGGACCGCCATGCCCACGAAGAAGGCGCCCATCACCCGGAGCAGGCGCCGACCGAGCGCCGGCCCCTCCCAGGCGCCCACCGGGAGGGCGACGAGCAGCCCGGCGACCACGTAGAAGACCACCCCGCCGGGAGCGCCGGTGGTCCAGGCGAGGTGCGGGGTGAAGATGCTGCCGAAGGCCTCTCCGAAGACCCACACCACCAGCCCCCACGCCACGCTCCCGAGCCCCGCCAGGCGAGACCACAGGCCGTGGGGGGCGAGCAGCAGCCACACCCCTAGGCCGACCTGGATCCAGACCACCGAAGCCGCTGCGGTGACGGGATGGTCGCTCCAGACCCCGAGTGGTCCCGCCAGCAGGGAGAGGACCCAACCCGGGGAGCCGGCCTCGGCCGGGCGGACGACCTCGGGGACCATCCCGAGGGGCATGGCCGCTTGTAGCTGGAGGAGGCCGTCGAGGAGCCACAGCGAGCCGAAGCCGATCCGTAGCGCCCTGCGGGCCGCGGGCTCGGGGGCGGTCCGGCCGCTCGGGCGCAGGCTCGCTCGGGCCGCGGAGGACCCCGCCCCGTCGGTCCGGTCGCCAGCCGCACGCCTGGAGCGCCGGAAGACGATCACGTTCCACGCCACGACCGCCACGAGCACCAGGCCGACGACGACTAGCACCTGGAAGGCCAGCGCTGCGTGGAAGGCCGAGACCACCGTCTTGTTGGAGACGGCGACCCGGCCGCTGCCCATGCCGCCCATCAGGAAGGCCCGCTCTCGCGCAGTTGCTCCATGCCCCCTCTGGTCGCTCCGCACCCGAGAGAAGTTCCCGGGCGCTGCCGGTCGGAGCGGCCCGGGCCGGTCGGCACCGCTATGGCCCGCTTCGGCCAACTTGGCCGACTACTTCGGCGCTCGTTAGCGTCGGGAGCGGATGGACGAGCTCACGCGATCGGCCCTGGAGGCCCGCTCGGGCGACGCCGACGCCCTGGAGAGCCTCGTCGAGTCGAGCTACGACCGGGTCTGGAGCCTTTGCGCCGCCCTGGTCGACTCGGCGAGCGCCGACGACCTGGCTCAGCAGGTCTACGAGAGGGTGCTCCGGGCACTGCCCGGCTACCGGTGCGAGTCCTCTGCGACCACCTGGCTCCTCGCCATCGCCCGGCGCACCTGCATGGACGAGCTGAGGGTCCGCACCCGCCGGCGCCGCACGATGCGCGCGGTTGCCGGCGCCACCCGGGTCGGCCACGAGCCGGACCGCAGCGGGGCCTTCGCAGTGGAGGACCTGATGGCCGGCCTCGACCCCGACCGCAGGGCTGCTGTGGTGCTCACCCAGGTCCTCGGGCTCTCCTACGCCGAGGTCGCCGAGATCTGCGCCTGCCCTATCGGCACGGTCCGCTCCCGCGTGGCGCGCGGCCGGGCCGAGCTGCTCGAGCTGCTCGGCCGTGCGCCGGACCCCCGACGCTACGGCTCGGACCGGGCGACCGGGCACTGACCTACCGGCACGGGCCCGGCTGATCCCCGCTGCCCTCGCCGGCGACCGCCGAGAAGGGAAGGATCTCGACGACCAGCCGGGCGCGCAGGCGGGCCAGGGCCACGAGCACCGGCAGGCCGAGGAAGGCCACCAGCACGGCGTTGCCCACCGCCCGGAAGCTGTCGTAGACCGCCGAGGTCACGACGTAGAAGCGGGCGAAATGCCTCGCGAGGCCCAGGGGGCCCATGCCGGGGTGGAACCCGAGCCCCGGAGCAGCCGCGAAGAAGGTCCAGTCCCAGACGTCCATGACCATCCCGTAGCCGTAGCCGCAGACCACGCCGAGCACGGCGAGGAGCACCACGTCGGGGCGGGTCGGCGCGCCCCGGCGCCGACGGCCGAGGAGCCCGGCGGCGGCACCCACCCAGCCGGCGGCGAAGACCTGGTAGGGCAGCCACGGTCCGATGCCGCCGGTGACCACCGCCGAGACGAGCAGGGAGGTGGCCCCGAGGAGGAAGCCGTAGTCGGCTCCGAAGACGTAGCCGCCGCAGAGGATGAGCAGGAAGATCGGGCTGAATCCGCCGATCCCGGTGACGAGCGCCGCTCGGGCGCCGGCGTCGAGCGAAGCCAGCGCAGCGAGCAGGGCGAGGGACCGGGCGTCGAGGCGGCGGGCTCCGAGCTCGACGGCGGCGAGCACCACTACCACGCCGGCGCCGACCGTCTCGGCAGTGGCGGCCCCAGGTGTGCCGAAGCCGAGCAGCGGCCAGGCGAACAGTGCCACCCCCACCGCGCTCGTCGCCACCAGCCCGAGCGACCCGGCTTGCGACCGGGCCCGCGACCCGGCCCGGGAGAGCGCTCCAGCCCACGACCGGGCCGAGGGGAGCGAGCTGCCCCGCCCGTTCACCGGGAGCCGGCCCACCGAGCTGCGGGGCCCTGGTCGGAGGCCTGTTCGGGGGCCGGGTCGGGGGTCGGGTCGGGAGCCTGGTCGGGAGCCGAGCCGGGAGCAGGGTCGGAGGCCTGTTCGGGGGCCGGGTCGGGAGCCGGGCCGGCCCGCAGCTCGCAGAGCCCGCCGTCGGCCACCTGGACCACCCGGTCGGAGAGGGCCCACGCAAGGTCCAAGTCGTGGGTGGCGAGGACCACCGAGGCGCCGGCGTCGGCCAGGGCGGAGACGACCGAGATCAACGCTGCCCGGGCGGCGGCGTCCATCCCCCGGGTGGGCTCGTCGAGCAGGACCAGGGAAGGCGCTCCGGCGAGGACGACGGCGAGGGCAGCCCGCTGGCGCTGACCGCCGGAGAGGTCCCGGGGGTCCCGCTCGAGGAGGTGCTCGAGATCCAGGGCTCCGAGCAGCGGGGCGGGGTCCTCGCTCGAAGCGCTCCAGCGCAGGGTCTGGCGGACCTCGGCGGCGACGCTGCGCCGGTGGAGCAGAGATCCCGGGTCCTGGGGCAGGTAGGCGACCCGTCCCTCCCTGCGCCAGGCCCGCCCCGAGAGGGGCCGCAGGAGGCCGGCGACGACCCGCAGGAGGGTGGTCTTGCCCGACCCGTTGGCCCCGACCAGGGCCACCACCTCCCCCGACGCCCCTGCGAGGTCCACCCCGTCGAGCACGGGGACGTTGCCGGCGCCTGCGCTCACGGCGGTGAGCGACCACATCGGCTGGCCGGACCCTGGCACCGCGGCTCTGCTCCGCCGGGTGGGGCCCACCGCCGCCTCGCCCGGTGCTGCACCGACGATACGGCCGCGATCGAGGTGGACCATCCGGTCGGGGACCGGCAGCCGTCCGCTGCGGTGCTCGGCTACGACCACGCAGCGCCCGGCGGCGGCCGCCTCGGAGATCACCGAGACGAGCAAGGCGGCGCCGGCCTGGTCGAGCTGGGAGGTGGGCTCGTCGAGAGCCAGGATCTCCGCCTCGCCGGCGAGGACCGCGGCGAGCGCCACCCGCTGGCGCTCGCCCCCCGAGAGGCTCGACAGGCGCCGGCCGGCCAGGTGGCCCACCCCCATCCGCTCCAGGCAGTCGCCGACCCGGCGGCGGATGGTCGCGGGGTCGACGCCGAGGTTCTCCGCGCCGAAGGCCACCTCCCGCTCGACTCCGGCGCGCACGAAGCTGGCCTCGTGCTCCTGGGGGACCAGGCCGACGTGACGGGCGAGCCTCGGGGTCGGGGTGAGCGCCACGTCGAGGCCGGCGACGAGGGCCCGGCCGGCGAAGCGCCCCCCGTGGAAGTGGGGCACGAGCCCGTCCAGGACCCTCAGCAGCGACGACTTGCCCGAGCCCGAGTCCCCGCAGAGCACCGTGAGCCCGGCTGCGAGCTCGAGCTCGACGTCCCACAGCGCCGGCGCCGCTCGCCCGGCCCAGGCCGGGTACCAGTAGCAGACATGGGAGAGGCTGACCGGGGCCAGCGTGCTCATTGGTCTCACTCCCCCACCGCCTCCCCCGCCGCCTCCCCCGCCGCCGCGCCGGGACCGAGCCCCTCAGGGGCCGCCGCACCCGGACCGAGCGCGACAACCGCCGCCGCGCCGGGACCGAGCGCGACAGGGGCCGGCGTGCCGAGCGCGCTCGCCTCGGCCGGCGCCGGCGTGACCCACCAGCCGAGCACCGCCAGCGCCACCGCCGGGACGAGCAAGGCGGGAGAGCCCGACGGCACGGTGAGGGTCGGGTAGGGGTCCCAGCTGCCCGAGGCTCCGCTCAGGTGGCCGGCGACGAGCCCGGCGATCACGCCGAGGGCGCCGATCCCGACCAGCAGGTCGGCACGCCGGGAGACCACGGCGCGCGCCGAGGTACGCCGGCCGGCGCCGAAGCCGCGCGACTGCATCGACTCGGCGAGGGTGACCGAGCGCTCGATGGTGTCGAGCAGGACCGGCACGACGAGGTCCGCCAGGCCCCGGGCGCCCCGCGGGCGCCATCCCCTCGTGCGCTGGGCCTCGCTGATCGTGCGGGCGCTGGCGGCCACCGTCGGGACCAGGTTGAGCGCGGCGCCGAGGACGACGCCGGTGCGGGCGAGCGGTCCGGGGAGCGCGTCGACCAGGTCGGCGGGGTCGACCACGAGCGACAGGGCGGCGGCCGCCGAGACCGCTGCGGCCAGCCCGAGCGCCACCCCTCCGCCATCGGCGAAGGCCTCGAGCGTGATCGGCCCGCCGATCCCGGGCAACCACGCCGGCATCGAGACCAGCACGTTGGCGCCGGTGTGGACCAACAGGCCGTTGATCGCCACCGCGCTGAGCGCCGCCACGACGAGGCCGATGCCGAGGGGACGCAACCGGCGCCCGGGGAGGCGCCGGCGGGCGAGCAGCACCCAGGCGCCGGCGAGCACCACCGCCCGGGGCAGCGGGTCGACATCGGCGGTGGCGACGCTGATCGCGGCCAGCACCCAGGCGCCGAGCGCGCCCGCCCGGCTCACCGCAGCGGTGGAGCGGTGGACGGCGCCGGAGCTGTGCCCGTCGGCGGGTCGTAGCGCAGCCCGAGGGCGGAGCCCGCCCCGAGGCGGATGCCGCTCACCCCGGTGCTCGCCGAGGTCCACCCGCCACCCGGCCGGGCGACGAACAGCGCCCAGTACGGCGCGCCCGAGGGGAGGCACTTCGGGTAGTGGGCGGGCACGCCGTCGACCTGGCAGATCGCCGCACCGAAGCTGTAGACCTGCGTTGCGGTCTCCACCCCGGCCTTGCGTAATGCGGCGTCCGCAGCCAACTTCGCCCCCGGCGCCACGGCGACGCAGCGCACCACCGTCGCCGACGACCCCGCCGGCGAGTGGCCGTCGACCGGGGTCGACTGGACGACGACCGCCACCTCCTCGGAGCGACGCGCCACCCGGCAGGCCTCGAAGCTCGCCCGAGCCGACTTGGTGCCCGCCGGCCTGGTGCCCGCCGACCTGCCGCTCGCCGACGAGGGGCCTGCCGACGCAGCGCCTCCACAAGCGGCCACCCCGGCAGCGAGCAGCCCCGCGCCGAGCACGAGGGCGAGCGCCCTGCCGAGAGCTGCCCGGTACAGAAAGCCCGAGGAGCCCGTGACAGGCCGGCCGCGGCGGTGCGGTCCCCCGGAGCCGCCAGGGCCCATCGGCGCCTGTCCGGCTCTGGGCCGCGAGAGGGCTACCTCGGGGCGCGCCAGCGCGCCCATCTCGTCACTCGCCATTGGGATCGCCTCCTCCGGGGTGCTTGCGCCCCGGGTGCTGGGTGGAAGGCAGTGGTCAGTATCCTGACTCCCGGATCAGTGCTCCCCTCGACCTTCCAGCCTCTCGGCCGTGGTCATCTGCGAGGAGATCGGA
>JAKARG010000516.1 GCA_021819345.1 Actinomycetes bacterium
CCCTCGACGCGCTCGCCCGGCGCGCTCCGCGGCGCCTGGCGGCCCAGACGTATGTGGACCTGCGCCTGGCGGGCAGGGAGCGCCTCTTGCGTCGGACCTGGGGCTACCGGGGGCCGGTGCTCCACGTCGGCCACCACCTGGCCCACGCCGCATCGAGCTTCTTCGCGAGCCCCTTCGAGGAGGCGGCAGTGCTGACCCTCGACCGTGGTGGAGACTTCCTCTCGACCACCACCAACCTCGGGCGAGGACCTCACCTCGAGGTTTGCACCGAGGTGCGCAACCCTAACTCTCTAGGTGAGGTCTACACAGCGCTTACCCGCTTCCTCGGCTTCTTCCCCAACGACGAGGGCAAGGTGATGGGGCTCGCGCCCTACGGGACGGCGAAGTACGTCGAAGAGCTGCGCGAACTGGTGCGCCTGCTGCCCGGCGGGGGATTCGAGGTCGACTTCGACTGGTTCGGGTACCAAGTCGAGGGTCCGCCGGTCTCGGAGCGCTTCGTGGCCCGCTACGGACCGGCGCGCGAGCCGGAGACGGAGATCACCGAGCGGGACAAGGACCTCGCCTTCGCCGTCCAGGACCTGATCGAGGAGGCGGCCCTGCACGTGGCCCGCCACCTGCGGCAGTCCTCGGGCTCCCGCCGGCTCTGCCTGGCCGGGGGCCTGGCGCTCAACTCGGTGATGAACACCCGGCTGCTGCAGGAGGCCGGCTTCGAGGAGGTCTACATCCAGCCGGCAGCCGGCGACGCCGGCAACGCCATCGGCGCAGCCCTGTGGACCTGGCACGAGCATCTCGGCCAGCCGCGGACCTGGCGGATGGACCACGCCTTCTGGGGGGAGTCCTGGAGCGACGCGGACTGCGAGAGCGCCCTGCGCCGTGCCGGCGTGGCCCACACGCGGGTGGCGGACCCGGCCGAGGCCGCCGCCCAGCGGCTGTCGGAGGGCAAGGTCGTCGGCTGGTTCCAGGGCCGCGCCGAGGCCGGCCCGCGGGCCCTCGGTGCCCGCTCGATCCTCGCCGACCCCCGCCGGGCCGAGATGCGCGACGTGGTGAACGAGCGGGTCAAGCGTCGGGAGTGGTTCCGGCCCTTCGCCCCGAGCGTCGTGCACGAGGCCGGAGCGGACTTCTTCGACGGCTACACGCAGAGCCCGTTCATGCTGCTCGTCCTGCCGATCGCCGCCGACAAGCGCTCGGTGGTCCCGGCCGTCTCCCACGTCGACGGCACCGGCAGGGTGCAGAGCGTCACGGCCGAGACGAACCCTGGCTTCCACCGGGTGATCGAGCGCTTCGGGGAGCTCACCGGCGTGCCGGTGGTGCTCAACACGAGCTTCAACCTCCGAGGCGAGCCCATGGTGCACCGACCGGGGGAGGCGGTCGCCGACTTCCGGCGCTCGGCGATGGACTCGCTCGTGATCGGCTCGCTCGTCGCCGACAAAGCGTGATCGGCTCGCCCCTCGGCGACGGGCTCGGCGCAGGGTCGCTGGGCGGCCTCGTCGGGTGGGCTCGGTCGCCTGCCTCGCGGGTCCGGCAAGACGGCCGGCGGGCCGGGCGGGTGGCGGGGTGGAGCAGGAGCGCGCTCGGGTAGCGTCCTGCGGTGGCGATCCCCGATCACCGTGGCCGCCGGCCGCCGGCCGGCACCTATCGGGTCCAACTGGGCCCCGAGCTCGACTTCGATGCTGCGGCGGCGATCGCCCCGTACCTCGCCGAGCTCGGGGTGAGCCACGTGTACCTCTCGCCCATCCTGCAGGCGGCCCCCGGCAGCACCCACGGCTACGACGTCGTGGACCCGACCCGGGTGAGCCGAGACCTCGGCGGCGAGGCCGGCTACGAGCGGCTCGGTGCGGCCCTCGGCCGCGCCGGTCTCGGCCAGATCCTCGACGTGGTCCCCAACCACATGGCGATCACCGGGCCCGAGAACCGGTGGTGGTGGGACCTGCTCGCCATGGGTCGCGCCAGTCGCTACGCCGGGTACTTCGACGTCGACTGGGACTCGCCCCAGGCGAACCTTCGCGACACCGTGCTGCTGGCGGTGCTCGGCGACCAGTACGGCGCCGAGCTCGAAGCCGGCAACCTGGTCCTCGTGCGGGAAGGGGAGGACTTTCTCATCCGCTACTTCGACCACGCCTACCCGATCGACCCGGCCAGCCTAGGCCCGCTGCTCGCTGGCGCCGCCTCGTGCGTGGAGGCCGAAGACCCCCGCGTCGAGCTCGAGCGCCTCGCCGGGACCGCCGAGCGGATCCCGCCGGCCGGCGCAGACCCCGGCGCCCAGAGCGAGCGGCGCGAGCAGGTGGGCGAGCTCGTCGCCCGCCTCGGGGAGCTGCTCTCGGCCCGCGGGGAGGTGGCCGCCGCCGTCGATGCCGAGGTGGCCCGCTGGAGCTCGGACCCCGACCTGCTCGGCTCGTTGCTCGACGCGCAGCACTACCGGCTCGCCTGGTGGCGCAGTGCCGGCGAGAACCTCGACTACCGGCGGTTCTTCGACATCAACGACCTCGCAGCCATCCGGGTGGAGCAGCCCGAGGTGTTCGCCGACAGCCATCGCCTCGTCCTCGAGTGGCTCGCCGGCGGCGTCGTGGACGGGTTGCGCATCGACCACGTCGACGGCCTCCTCGACCCGCTTCGCTACCTGCAGCGCCTCGAGCGGGCGAGCCCGGGCGCCTGGGTGGTGGTGGAGAAGATCCTCGAGGGTGACGAGGTGCTCCCTTCCGGATGGCCGGTGGCGGGCACGACCGGCTACGAGTGGCTCAACCGGGTCGGCGACGTGCTCACCCACGCAGCCGGCTGGGAACGCCTGGTGCAGGGCTACGCCGAGTGGACCGGCGTGGGCGAGCGCCAGGAG
>JAKARG010000517.1 GCA_021819345.1 Actinomycetes bacterium
AGTCCGTGCGGCCCGAGACGGCCACGACTTCGTGGCCGACGCCCTGAGGGCAGGGGCCGGCGGCCTGGTGCTCGAGGCTGGTCACCCGGCCACCGAGGCACTGGCCGGCGATCCCGCTCCACGAGCCGCGGTGGTGGCCGTCGCCGACACCTTGCGGGCGTTGCTCGACCTCGGTCGAGCCGCCCGCGCCCGCCTGGTGGGGCCGGTGGTCGGGATCACCGGGTCGGTCGGAAAGACCTCGACCAAGGACATGCTGGCGGCCGCGCTCGCCGGCCGCTGGCGGACGGCTGCGAGCGAGCAGTCCTACAACAACGAGCTCGGGGTCCCGCTCACCCTCTGCAACGCTGCCGGTGACACCGAGGTGGCGGTGGTCGAGATGGGGACCCGTGGCTTCGGTCACATCCGCCTCCTCTGCGACCTGGCGCGCCCGACCATCGGTGTGGTGACCGCAGTGGCCGCAGTGCACACCGAGTTGCTGGGCTCTCTCGACGGGGTGTTCCGGGCCAAGTGCGAGCTGCCCGAGGCGTTGCCGCCCGAGGGCATCGCGGTGCTCAATGCCGACGACCAGCGGGTCGCTGCGATGGCTCCCGTGACGAGGGCGTCGGTGCTGCGCTACTCGGCGTCGGGCTCCGCCGGCGCCGACGTCGTGGCTTCGGCGGTGGCCCTCGGCGAGGACCTCCGACCCCGCTTCGTGCTGCAGTCCCCCTGGGGTGAGGCGCAGGTGTGCCTCGCTGCCCGCGGGGCCCACCAGGTCGCCAACGCCCTCGGTGCCGCTGCCGCTGCCCTGTCGTGCGACACCCCCCTCGAGGTGGTCGTCGCCGGGCTGGAGAGTGCCCGCACCTCACGTTGGAGGATGGAGGTGGCGAGCAGCCGCAGCGGCGCGGTGATCGTCAACGACGCGTACAACTCCAACCCCGCGTCGCTGGTCGCAGCCCTTCGGGCGCTCGCGTCGATGCCGGCCCGCCGGCGAGTGGCAGTGCTCGGAGCGATGGCCGAGCTCGGCCCCGAAGGTCCTCACGAGCACCTGGCCGCTGCCCAGGTAGCCACGCAGCTCGGGATCGAGCTGCTCGCCGTGGGCACGACCGCCTACGGGGTGGACCCGGTGGCTGGCGGCAGCGTCGAGCCGGAGCGGGTGGTCGAGGCCATCGGAGCCTTCGCAGAGGGAGATGCGGTCTTGGTGAAGGGAAGCCGGGTCGTCGGCCTCGAGCGGGTGGCCGCCGCCCTGGTCGAGACCTAGCCGGCGAGGCCTACGTCCGAAGGCTGACGTCTAAGTGACGGAGGCCGCGTCACCACGCTCAGTAGTAGTTGTGGTTGGCCCCGGTGGAGGGCGGCCCGCTGTTACCCGAGACGTTGCGCGCCGGTATCGCCCGACCCGGCGACTGGGTGTGGAAGGCCTGCGGGTTGACGACGGTCTGCGTGCCCGGGCCCCCCGGGACCGGGGTGAGCGCCGGGGTCGTGGGGGTCGGCAACTTGACGGTGCTCTCGGGCGCGGTCCACGGGACGTTGCAGGCCGAGAGGAGGGCCGCTGCGGCCACGGCAGCGAGGGCGGCGAGGGCCCCCTTGCGCACCCGGAGGAGCTGTGGGTGGGAGGGAGAGCGCCCCGGTCCCTGCCGTGCTCCGAGCGCAGGCCGTTCCCGGTCCTCGGACGGGCGGAAGCTGGACATGTGGTCCTCCAAGCGGCGGTCTCGGGCTGTTCCGGATCGCGGGCGGGACCTCGATCGGGACGCTTCCCGGGACCCACGCTCCACTCGTGCCACTCTAGCTGGCGGGGTCGGACAGCCCGCCCGCCCGCAGCACGGCTGCCCGTCCGCCGCCCGCCCGCAGCACACGACCGCCCACCGCCCGCCGGCCGGCCCCAGCACGACCGGCCGGCCCCAGCACGGCAGCCGGCCGGCCCTGTGGAGCGGGCTTCAGTGGTCCCGGGCGCCCGGGATGGGCGCTGCCAGCCGTCGCTGGGCGTCGCGCAGGTCCTTCCAGCCGACGAGGGTCACGCTGCGGCGCCTCAGCAGGGCGCGCAGCGAGTCGCTCTCGCAGGCGAGCGAGCGGTCCTCGACCCGCGCCGGCCAGTCGGGCGCGACCGAGCGCAGCTCGGGGCTGTCGGTCGCCGGTCGGAGCACGAGCTCGGTGACCCCGGGGCGGAGATCGACCAGCAGCTCGTCGACCGCCAGGCGGGCGCTGCGGTTGCGGGGCACCCGGATGACGTCGTCGGGGGTGAGCACTCCCTCGGCGGCCGCCAGCTCGCGGAAGCGGAACCCGACTGCCCGCTCGGCGGATGCCGGCGGGAGGCGCAGGGGGAGCCGGAGATCGGCGGCGAGCTCGAGGGCCACGTCGAAGAACTCCGGCCGGAGCTCGAGGGATCCCAGGTGCGCGCTCAGGTGCGACACGTCGAACCCCCAGTAGATCGCCCGCTCGACCTGGGCCCGGCACTCCCTGCGGACCTCGTCGGTGTCGCCGTGGTCCCAGAGGTCTTCGAGGGTCCGGGGAAAGCCACCGTCGCCGTCGAGCAGCGAGGGGCAATGGGTGATCGGCCCCCAGCGGAGGAGGTCGTACTCGGCGTTCAGAGTCAGGTGGACGCCGACGTCCTCCCCCCGGTAGCGGGAGGCAGCCTCCCTGGCCCAGGGCCCGGGGACCACCAGGCCGGCCGATGTCGCCATCCCATCGCGCAGCGAGGCGTAGACCCCGGTGTTGTGCGAGTAGGTGACGCCCAGCTCGTCGCAGGTGACGATCAGCACACGGGAGCCGGGCTCGGCCCCGAGAGTGGCGGCGAGGTCGACCACCGTTGCGATCCTAGGTGGATGTCTCACCCCCGCAGAT
>JAKARG010000518.1 GCA_021819345.1 Actinomycetes bacterium
CTGTCACCTGGGGGGGGGTGGTGCTGGTCGCCGCCGGCGTGGCTCTCGTGGCGATCAGCGGCTGACCGTTGCCCGGGCAGCCCTCTGCCGCACCCGCTCTCGGCGTGGCGTCTCCCGGGTGCGGCAGCGCGGCCGCCCACTGAGGAGCGCTCTGTCTACAGCGGACCGGACCGAGACGTCAGGGGGACAGCTCGACTTCAGGGGGACAGCTCTGCCTCCAAGGCCATTCGGACCATCTGGTGGTGGCCGCGTTCGAGCGCCCTCCTTCTCGGGAACCCCGACAGGGTCGGGTCGGGCTGGTCGAGCCAGTCCTGAAATCCAGGCTCGTCGCCGCGGACTTCGCACCACCGCTGCCAGGCCTCCACCTCTTGCCAGAGATAGGCACCGATGGTGTCGAGGGCGTCGAGCGGGATAATCGTTCGCGTCGCACTGAGGGCGAGGCGCTGGCGAAAGACGGCCCACCCGAAGCGAGACAGCGACCGCAGTCTCCGGTCTGCGGTCAGGTAGGAGACGTCGATGTTGGCGGCCGTGCGCAACTCCGCCGCGTACAGCCTGCCGTCACCGACCAGGTCGGGCAGCGGGAAGTAGCCGTAGGCGCCGTCCCAGTTCGGAGGGATGCCAGCCTTCGTTGCGTCGACGACCGGCGCGATCATCTGGACTTTGACGCGGCGACCTCCCTGGTAGACATCGCAGGGGTAGCCGAGGAGCGCCACCATGCGGCGCTCGACGACCAGGTTGGGATCCTTGGCCGGGTCGCCGGCCGAACGCCCCTTCACGAACGGAATATCACTGAACACATCGCCCTGGAACAGCGGCCTCGCCTTGCTGCTGGGTAGGAACAGGTCGTCGGGACTAGGCGGCCACGCCGCGTGCCCGGGCCCGACGGCGCTCAGAAGTCCCAGTCCAGCGCCGGGATCGCCGTCCGCTGCGGTGCAGCGACGACGTGATCGGCCGACAGCAGACCGGCCCGGTCGGAGCCCACTCCGATCAGCTCAACCGACAGAGAGACCGCCCGGTAGAGGAGGTCCGAACCGCTCACCTCGAGGACGAACTCCTCCCCGAGCTCGACGTGAGCTTCCCGGCCGGCCTCGGCTGGGACTGGCATCACCTTCGAGTTGCCCGAGCGCTGGACCCTCACTCGACGTCCCGGGCTAAAGCCCATAGCCTCGCTCACCACCATCTCACCACTCCTTCTCGTGTCAGACATTGTACCTAACGTCTGACACGGTGTCGAGAGGGGCGGCTGGTGCTCAACACCTCCCCCAGGGGGAGTCGGCACTTCACGGTCCCCACCTGGGACCGCCAGCGTGCGACCCGCTGTCGTAGACGGCGCTGCCATGGGACCGCCCCGAGGGGACGCCGCCGTGCAAACCTGGCGCCGTGCAAAGCTGACGCCGTGCAAAGCTGACGCCGGCCTGAGCGAAAACGGCGAAGACGACACCGCCGCTGTTCCCCGGAGCGGCAATAGGTAGGCGGCGAGCCCGGAGCCAGCACCCCGAGCTCCGGAACCCGGAGCCAGCACGGCAAGCTCCGGAATCGAGGGCCCAGGGCAGCCAGCGCCGCGAGATGGCGCCGCCACAGCTCCCGGAGCGCCTACCCGCAGGCGTAGTCCGCGTCTACCGGGTGAGCGAACCACTGGGTCACAGTGACGGTGCCGCCGGTGAATGAGGTCGACGTGCAGTTGGCGATGGCACCGGACTCGCTGCGGGCGCCCGGGACCCAGTCAGCCAGGGCCCACAGGCTGCCTGCCGCGGAGGCACCAACAGGGTCGCCAGTGATCTGCGTCCACTGCGAAGACGTGGAGTACACCCCGATGCCGGTGGTGGCGACGTGGGCGGATACGAGGGCGGCCACAATGCCTTGGAGGTCGGCCACGTTCATCTCCTGGCCGTACGAGCCGGCCTGCCAGCTGTTGGCGGTCTCCACGTCGAGCCACCACGGATAGGCGCCAGGGTCGGTGGGCACCGATACCTTCGACTCCTGGCCGACGATGGCGGCTGCTTCGTCGGTGAGCCAGGCGGTGTCCTGGGTGGCCACGTTGTAGCCGTACTGCCAGGCGCACGCTGTCGTGTCCTGGCCGACGGTGGAGGTGCTGGTGGTGGTGCACGACCCGTAGGGATCGGCCGAGGAGGAGGAGGTCGGCCAGTCGGCGGCGATGTTCCCGGGGTCGGCGGTGTTCACGTACAGCGACGCTTTGGGCTCGGCAGTGGTACCGCTGGCGGTGGCCTGAGCCCAGTACAGCTCGGACTGGGTGTACGACGGGTAGGACTTCGACGGTCCGAGGCAGGGGTTCAGGTTGTTGGCCAAGCCGTCGTTCACCCCGACGATCCCGAAGGCCTCGCCGGTGGGCAAGGTGGAGCCGCACTGGGGCCACGAGACGTCGTTCCCGGTAGGGGTGGAGCTGCCCCCGCCCTTGCCGCCGTGGCCGGCGGTGGTCGGTCTCGCCGCGTAGGCGGGCACGGCAACGGCGGCTATCACCAAGCTGGCGAGCACCGGCAGCAGCACGCCTCGAGCCAACAGGTGCCGGGAGAGGTGCATTGATGTCCTTTCGTCGTCAGAGGCCACTGCATGGACGTCCCGGTCGGATGGCTTTGTAGCGACGGGCGGTTCGTGGGACAGGAAGTTCGTGAGAAAGGAGAAGTGCCGGTTCGTCGTGTCGTGAACGGCGGATGGCGACGGAGCTGGGTGCGGCCGGCTCCGGGGCGCGAACGCGGAACGGTTATGACGTGGTGAACGAGGTCTGGCCGGTGCCGTTCTCGTAGCCGGACGCGCTCACCGTCGCCAGGGCACAGTACGTTCCATAGTTCTTGGTC
>JAKARG010000519.1 GCA_021819345.1 Actinomycetes bacterium
CCAGGGCCGTCGGGGTCCGGCCGCGGGTGCCCCCCGGCCCCGGGTGCTGTTCGGTAGCGTCGGTGCCGTGCCCGGAGCAGCCGAGACGACCAGCTCGGGCCGGGGGCCCTCCGCCGACGAGCCCGACCGGGGGGCGTCCGGAGAGCCTGGAGCCGCTCCGGGCACCCCTCGGCGGTCCGGGGCTCGCAACCTCGCCGAGTGGGTGGTGATCGCCGTCGTCGCCCTCCTCGCCGCCCTGGCGGTGAAGACCTGGGTGCTCCAGGCCTTCGTGATCCCCTCGGGGTCGATGGAGCCGACGATCCACATCGGCGACCGGATGCTCGTCGACAAGCTCGCCTACGACTTCGAGTCGGTGCACGCCGGCAACATCGTCGTGTTCCGCCGTCCTCCGGCCGACACCGACGGCAACTACACCTACCTCATCAAGCGGGTGGTCGGCCTTCCCGGCCAGACGCTGCGCTCGGGCCCCCACGGCGAGATCTACGTCGACGGGAAGCTCTTGCACCAGCCGTGGCTGTCCGCCGGGGCCAAGGCCTCCCCGGGTCCGCCGATCTGCGACCACGCCCCGGGGATGTCCACCGTGGACTGCGTGGGCAACACCTTGCACCTTCCGAAGGGCGAGTACTACATGATGGGCGACAACCGGGGCAACTCCGACGACTCCCGGTACTGGGGCCCGGTCCCCGCCGGGCTCATCGTCGGCCAGGCGTTCCTGCGGATCTGGCCACTCGGTCGGATCCACCTGTTCTGACCCCCGGCGCCCCGCCCCCGGCGCGGAAGGCCGGGACCGTGCCCGAAAGGGAGGTGTCGGTAAGCTGCATCTCCCGCTTGCCGCGGCGACCCCATGCAACGAGACCGCCTTCGTGACGTCGGCGGCGGGAAGCGTGGCGCTGCCGGCGGTCAACCGCCGCCGAGGGCGCCCGAGATGCCATCAGGCCGTGGAGCTAAGGATCCTGCGCCCGGCGACCGATATCACCCTTGCCGATCGAGGTCCGGTCGGGGACCAAGGAGACATCCGTGGCTACTGTCCGTGCGAGCTGCCCGGGCTGCGGTGACGTCGAGACCACCACCGACGCCGTGCAGGTCTTGCGGTGCGAGACGACCGGCAGCCTGGCCTATTCCTTCGTCTGCCCGGAGTGCCGGCTGCGGGTGGCCAAGGAGGCCACCGAGCGGGTGGCCTCGATCCTCGTCGACGCGGGGGTCCCGGTCGTCGACTGGGAGCTACCCGCAGAGCTCGAGGAGCCGAAGGTCGGCTATCCGATCTGCCACGACGACCTGCTCGCCTTCCACGCCTCGATGGCCGAGCCTGGCTGGCTGGAGCTCCAGGTCAGCGTGCTGAGGGGAGTGGAACGGGGCATCTGAGGCCAGGGGCCCCACAGGCCGGGCGGCAGCGGCGCGCTCTCCCGACGCGAGTGGCGGCGGGCACCCGACGCTGCGAGGATCGAGAGCCGTGAGTGCCCTGTGGGCCTTGCCGCTGGCCTTGGCGGTCGTCGGTGCGGTCGTCGCCGCTCTCGGCGCTCGCTCCCTGTCTGGCGCTGCCTCTCGCCTGCGCGAGCTGGCCGTATCGCTCGGGCAAGCTCGGGGGACCACTCCTCGCCCCCCACCCGGGCCTGGGGCCGCACCGGCTGGTCCCCCCGGGTCCGGGTAGGCTCGCACCGTGTTCGACCTGAGCCCGGAGAAGATCCTGATCCTCGGGGTCCTCGCCTTGGTCGTCCTCGGCCCCGACCGCCTTCCGCAGGCGGCCAGGCGCGCCGGCCAGGTGCTCGCCCAGGTGAAGCAGATGAGCGGCGGGCTGCAGCAGGAGATGCGCGCGGCCCTCGCCGAGCCCCGCCAGGTCCTGGAGGACGCTCGCCAGGAGCTCGGGCTTCCGAGCGTCCCGCGGGTCCCGAGCGTCCGGCGGGCGGTGGTCGACACCCTCACCGGGGCGGTGGACACGACGAGCCGGCTACCCGAGCCATCCGAGGCAGCCCTCGGCACCGAACCGGGAGGTGGGCTACCCCCACCTCCCGATGACCCTGCGCTCAACTAGGAGCTCTCCGTGGCCGTGATCGACCAGCGCGATGCCGCCACCGGCCCCGAGGAACCCGATCCCGACGGCGGGCAGGTGCTCAGCGAGCCGGGCACCATGACCATCTGGGAGCACCTGGCCGAGCTGCGCAACCGGATCGTCGTGTGCCTGGTCGCAGTGGTGGCCACGAGCATCGCCGCCTGGTTCCTCTACGGACCGGCCGTAGAGTTCATGCGAGAGCCCTACTGCCAGTTCGCCCGGCTCCACAAGTCCTCCACCTTCGGGGGCTGCCGCCTGTACTACACCGGCCCGGTGGAGGGCTTCACCACCCGGCTCAAGGTGAGCGTGTACATCGGAGTGGCCATCGCCGCCCCGGTTTGGCTTCTCCAGCTGTGGATGTTCATCACCCCGGGACTGAAGAAGAGCGAGAAGCGCTACATCGTCCCCTTCGTCGCCGCCGCCACCTGCCTGTTCGCCATGGGGGTCACCGTCGCCATCCTCGTGTTCCCCCGGGCGCTGCGCTGGCTGCTCCTGGTGAGCGGCCCGGGGATCGTGCCGCTGCTCTCGCCGACCAAGTACTTCACCCTCTATGTCTTCATGGCGCTCGCCTTCGGGCTGGTGTTCATCTACCCACTCGTGCTCGTCGCCCTCGAGATCACCGGGGTGGTGCCGAGCGCCAAGTGGCGCAAGTGGCGTCGCCCGGCGATCGTGGTCGTGGCCGCAGTGGCGGCGATCGCCACCCCGAGCAACGACCCGTACTCGTTCATGGCGCTCGCGATCCCGATGTACGTCTTCTACAGATC
>JAKARG010000520.1 GCA_021819345.1 Actinomycetes bacterium
GCCGGCCTGGTGGCACACGAGCGTCGTCGGCCACTTCGTCAACTCGCTGCACCTGTGGTCGGTCGAGCTGTTCATGGGCTTCATGGCGGTGCACCTGTGGGCCAAGTTCTGGATGGCGGCGTGGCGCGGCCGGCGGACCCTCACCTGGATGACCGGGGTGATCTGCTTCCTCGTGGCGGTCGTCGAGGCGTTCACCGGGTACCTCTCGCAGACCAACTTCGACTCCCAGTGGATCGCCTTCGAGTCCAAGGACGCCTTCAACGCGGCGGGGATCGGGGCGGTGATCGACCCGATGAACTTCGGCCAGGCGCTGATGCTCCACATCGCCCTGCTGCCGCTCGCCCTGGTGGCCTTCGTCGCCTTCCACGTCCTGCTGGTGCGGGCCCGAGGGGTGGTACCGCCGATCGACGCCCGACCCGAGCACCTGGGGGTCGGCGAGAGCCCCGCCGGCGCGACGGCGAGCGAGGTCGGCGCCGGGGCTGCGGAGATGGCCAACCGATGACCGCCGAGGCGACCTCCACCCCCCCGCTCGACCGGAAGAGCCGGCGGCGCGCCGAATCCTCGCCCTGGCGGGGCCCGCTACGTCACTACGACATCATCAAGGAGGCCACGATCGCCGTGGTGGTCGTCGCGGCCCTCGCCGTGCTCCTCGCAGTGCTGTTCTCCTCCCCCGACGAGCGTCCCGTGACCTTGGAGGCCTGGTCCAGCGCCCAGCCGGTCGGCTTCACCGAAGTCGCCCTCTCCGAGCTCGACGGCACGAGCCTCTCGGCCACCTACGGGCCCCCCTACAACCACGGCACCGGCTCGGTGCAGTACCTCGGGCCGATCTCGATCCAGAAGGCGATCGGGATCACGACCCCGATCGACCCGGCGCGCTCGTTCGTGCTCGACCCGCTGGAGAGCCTCCCAGCCGCCTCCGCCAGGCTGAAGGCCTCCATCCGCCAGTGGGAGGCCGCCCCGGCCTCCTCCCAGAAGGCCTGGGCCGGCGCCTACGCCCGGGCCCTCGCCGGCCGGCCGCTGTCGAGCAAGTCGGTACCGTCCTCCGCCGTGGGCGCCGGGCCGGTCCCCGAGCTGATGACCTCGCTGCTCGCGATGGCGCGCTCGGGCGCGCTCGACACCTCTCTCGTCAGCCACTCGAGCTTCTACACCACCAACTACACCAAGCCGATCCTGTTCATCGGGGACTCGATACAGAACCCATCGAGCTACTGGAACAAGATCGTCACCGCGGAGCACCTCGAGAGTGACCAGTGGGGGGTGATGAACGAGACCGGGTCCTGGCCGGGCCAGCCGTGGCTGTGGCTCTACACGATGTGGTACCAGATCTCGCCGATGTCGACCTCGGGCAACGGCGACGTCGAGGTCATCGCGATCATGACCGCCCTCAGCCTGGTCCTGCTGGCGGTACCGCTGATCCCCGGGGTTCGCGACATCCCTGGCTGGCTGCCGCTGCACCGGGTGATCTGGCGTCGCTACTACGCCGAGCAGCGCGACCGGGCCAGCTCCGAGGGCTGAGCGGCCGGCATCGCCTGCGAGCGGGCCCGACCTGGCGCCGCCAGCAAGCCGACGGTGCCACCCCGACAGGGCGCTCAGGACACGAGGATGGCCTCGAGGGTCCAGTCGGGGTGGTCGGAGCTCAGGCGCTCCAGCCAGTAGGGGCTCGGGAAGACGGCGAGGATCGTCCCGTCCCGGCGTGCCAGCAGCTCGACCCCGCCGGCGTCACGCAGGCCCGGGACCGTCTTGGCGTCGGTGCGCCGTACGGTGCGCGCCTGTGGGGGGCCGAGGTCGACCGCAGCGCCGAGCTCGTGCTCCATGCGATGGGCGAAAACCTCGAACTGCATCTGCCCGACGGCGGCGAGCACCGGGTTCGGGTCGCCGTCCAGGCGGTGAAGGACCTGGACCACCCCCTCTCGCTCGAGCTGGTCGAGGCCACGGCGGAACTGCTTGGAGCGGGAGAGGTCCCGGGGGCGGACGCTCGCCACCAGCTCCGGTGCGAAGGTGGGGATGGGGGGAAAGGTAACGGGTTGCTGCTCGTAGAGGCTGTCCCCGACGCTCAGGTCGCTGGCGTTGACCAGGCCCACCACGTCCCCCGGCCAGGCGTCGTCGATGGTGTTGCGCTCTGCACCGAACATCGAGGCGGCGTACTTGGTGGCGAAGGGTCGGCCGCTCGGCCCGTGGGTGAGGACCATGCCCCGCCAGAACTCCCCCGAGCAGACCCGCACGAAGGCGACGTGGTCCCGATGCGCGGGGTTCATGTTGGCCTGGATCTTGAACACGAACCCGCTGAAAGGTGCAGCGAGCGCCCGCCGGCCGCCGTTCGCATCGATCGCCGGGGAAGGAGCAGGCGCGAGCTCCACGATCGCGTCGAGCAGGTGGCGCACCCCGAAGTTGGTGAGCGCAGAGCCGACGAAGACCGGGGTCGCCTCCCCGGCGAGGAAGCGCTTGGGCTCGAAGTTGGCGCCGACCTCGTCGAGCAGGGCGCTCCCCTCGAGGGCGGCTTCCCAGTCGGCCCCGAACGCAGCGGCGGCCTCCTCGGACGACAGGCGCTCCTCGGAAGCCTCCCCGGCTCCGTGCGCGCTGCGGTCGTAGCGGACCATGGTCCCGTCCCGGCGGTCGAGGACACCGGCGAGATTGCCCGGAGCCCCCACCGGCCAGGTCACGGGCGCCGGGTCGAGGCCGATCTGCTCGCTGATCTCGTCGAGCAGCTCCAGGGGATCGCGCCCGGGACGGTCGAGCTTGTTCAAGAAGGTGACCACCGGCAGGCTGCGGGAGCGGCACACCTCGAACAGCTTGCGGGTCTGCGGCTCCAC
>JAKARG010000025.1 GCA_021819345.1 Actinomycetes bacterium
CGATCTCGTCGTCCGGGCTGCGAGCGCAGCCAGGAACAGCCCGGTGGCGAGGGCCCCCCAGCGCACCTCCGGTTGGCCCTGCAACGACCTCCAGCCCCCGGGGCGGGACCTGCAGGAGGGTTCGGGCTCCACCCGGCCGGCGACCGGGAGGCTCGTGGGCCGCTGCTGGGGGTCCGGGTCCTGGTGGTCCGGGTCCTGGTGGTCCGGGTCCTGGTGGTCCGGGTCCTGGTGGTCGTGCTCCCGGGCGGCGCAGGTTGCGGTGTGGCTCACCCGCCGACATTACCTTCGTTACGACCATCGTTTGACTATCGTTGGGACATGGATGGAGCTGGACCTCTCCTCGCAGCCGACCCCGTCGGCGACGGGGCGCACGCCTCCGGGATGCCGAGCGAGGCGCAGGTGCGCGCAGCGGTCACCGGGTTCTCGATGCTGGCCGAGCCGACCCGCCTGCGGCTGCTGTGGCTGGTCTCGGCCGAAGAGCTCGACGTCTCGACCCTCGCTGCCCGGATCGCCTCGAGCGTCCCGGTCGTCTCCGCCCACCTCGCCAAGCTGCGCCTCGCCGGCCTGGTCGAGACCCGCAAGGCGGGCCGCCACGTGCTCTACCGGGCTCGCGACACCCACGTGCGCAAGCTGATCGCCGAGGCCCTGTTCCATGCCGACCACCAGGTAGACGGCCTCCCCGACCACGAGTGAGGCTCCGTCTTGCGCCCGGCAGCCTCGGAGCGGCGCTCCCCGAGCCGTCGGCACCGGATCGGAGCCGTCGCGCTCCAAGGGCAAGGGAGCAGGCTCGGGCGCTTCTCGGAGGTGCCCGGAGCGGCCCGGCGGGTGAGGCCCCAGACGCTCACCCGCAGGAGGGCTTCGAGAGCGATGGCAGTCGACATCTTCGAGCTGCCCACCTGCCGGTCGGTGAAGCGGATCGGCACCTCGGTGATCCTGGCGCCGGCGCCGGCCGCCGCGCGGGTCATCTCGACCTGGAAGGCATATCCGCTCGAGCGCACCGCCCCGAGGTCGAGGGTCCGCAGGAGGCTCGCCCGGTAGGCGCGAAAGCCCGAGGTGAGGTCGGCCACCGGCAGGCGCAGCACGAGCGAGGAGTAGCGGTTGCCACCGACCGACAGCCACCGGCGCCGCCGGGGCCAGTCGGGGGTGGAGCCTCCCGGCACGTAGCGCGAGCCGATGACCAGATCGGCGTCCGCCAGGCCGTCGAGGAGGGTGGGCACCGTGGCGGGGTCGTGGGAGCCGTCGGCGTCCATCTCGACCAGGGCGTCGTAGCCCGCCTCGAGGCCCCAGGCGAAGCCGGCGCGGTAGGCGGGGCCGAGGCCCTCCTTGGCCGCCCTGGCGAGCAGGTGAACCCCGGGGCGGCGCCGGCCCACAGCCCGCACCATCTCCCCCGTGCCGTCGGGGCTCGCGTCGTCGACCACGAGCACGTCCGCCTCGGGGACGGCGGCGGCGAGGGCGTCGAGGGTGGCTCCGATGGTGCCCGCCTCCTGGTAGGTGGGGACCACCACCAGCGCCCGCAGGGGCGGCGACGAGGACGCTCCGGCAGCGTTGCCGTGGAGGTCCCGCTCCGTTGCTCTCGGCTCGCTCACCGCTTTTGGTCACCCTCCCGCCACCGAGTGCGCATCGGTGGCTGGATGATAGCGGCTGGGGAGGAGGGGGCCGCGGATCGCTCGCCTCAGCCGCCGGCGGTGCCGGCCGAGGGCTCGTACTCCGAGCCGAAGGGCCACGCCTCGGTGACCGTCTTGCCGGTTGCAGTTGCGAACTGGACCGCCCGGACCGAGCCGGTGGTGGTGAGCTCGACCCGCTCGGCGACGACGTAGCCGGCCCGGGCGGCGTTGGTCTGCCGGCCGAGGTCGGCCAGGCTCACCGGTGCCCGCCCGATGACCCGGGGCAGGTGCGTGGCCACGGCGAGGCCCACCTCCGCCGCCCGGGTCGCAGCGAGGACCCCGTCGTAGGCGGCGGGGTACCACGGGCTGTCGGAGATGCCCCGCACCACGAGGGAGGGGACGCCGAGCTGGGCGTTGGCGTAGGCGAAGCCCATGCCCTCGTTCTCGCCGGCGTCGCTTTGGTACAAGGCGTTCTGCAGCTCCTGGTCGGCGAGCGGCTCGGTCCACTGGTTGGCGCTGCCGATCACCCCGACGACCGCCTCGGCCGGGATCGAACCGGTGGCCGAGGGGTCGCCGGTGGCGACCGAGCGCGGCGTGGCGCCGAGCGTTGGCAGGTGGGCGAGGGCGGCGAGCACGAGGGACCGGGGGGCGGCGAGGTCCTCGAAGTACACGTACTGGTGGGTGATCGCCGACGGGCCGGAGCCGTAGCGGGCGGCGTCTGCCGGCGTGGGGCCGACCGCACCGTAGCCGCCGACCTGGCCGCCGGCGGTGTCGCTCCTCGGGGTGAGCTCCATCTCGACCCCGGTGTAGGGCGACAGGTACCCGCGGTCGTGGAAGTGGATCGAGGACTTGTCGACCACGAAGCCGCCGATCACGACGTCACCCACGTCGATCGCCGGGTTGCGCGACCCGGCGGTGCCGGTGAGGATCGCAGCCCGCACCGAGAAGTGCGTGTCGAGCAGCGTGGTCGCGAGCTCCGCGGCGTACTCCTTCTCGCCGGAACGCACGTCGACCACCTGCACGCCGTCGACGTTGCCCCGGTAGAAGCGGTAGCCGTCGATCAGCACCGAGTGCACGTCGCGCATCGCGGCGAGGATCGGGGCCTGCTCCATGCCCATGGCGTTGACGAAGCCGACCACCGGCGCCGGAGGGCCCGCCTGGCGCGGCGCGCCACTGGAGCTGCCGACCGAAGAGCCGCAGGCCGCCAGGGCGACGGAGCCGCCGATGAGGGTTGCGGCGAGCCTGGCGAGGCGCCGGGTCACCCGAGGACCTCGGCCTCGGTGTGGACCTCGGCCTCGGCGGGCACCTGGCGCCGGGAGACCAGCCAGTAGGCGCCACCGCCGACGAGCATCCCGACCAGCCAGCTGAAGTCGGCTCCTCCGGTCGCGCTGGACAGGGGGCCGGTGTAGGCGGGGACGTAGAAGGCGGCGTCGATCCACATCATCGCGGCGAGCATGCCGACCAGCAGCGCGCCGACCGCTCTCCAGTTGATCCCGCCGTTCCGCCAGTAGACCCCACCCCGTCCGCCGGCCAGACCGGCACGGTCGTAGCGACCCCGGCGCAAGAAGTAGTCGACGATCATCACTGCGAACCAGGGCCCGAGCCACACCACGATGTAGTCGAGGAACCCGGAGAGGTCGGTGTAGAAGCTGCCCCGAAAGATCACCAGGGCGGTGACGGCTCCGGCGACGAGCGTGTCGATGATCACCGCGCCCCAGCGCTCGACCCTGACCCCGAGGGCCTGGAGGGTCACGCCCGAGGAGTACAGGTCGATCGTGTTGATGGCGAACAGCTGGGGGAGGGCGAGGAGGAGGAACGGCCAGAAGAACCATCCGGCAAACGACGCCGGGAGCCCGGTGACCGCCGTGGCCTTCGGGCTGACGACGAAGGCGGCGGCGCCGAGCAGCTCGAGGAGGACCGAAGGGATGGCTGCGCCGAGCGTCGCCGCCCACATCGTCTGGGGCCGTGGCGTCGAGGAGGGCAGGTAGCGGGAGTAGTCGTTGCCGTTCTCGGTCCAGCCGAGGCCTCCGGCGGACACGAGCAGCACCAACGCGGTGGTCCAGACCTCCCACGAAGCGCTCTTGTGGTAGGCCGCCAGGTCGACGTGCGGGACCACGAGGATCGCCATGACCGCGAACATCACGATGAAGGCATACGACAGGACGCGCAGGACCTTGGTGATCGTGGCGTGGCCGAGGAAGGGCATGACGAACTGGACGGCGACCGCGCCGACGATGAGAGCTGCCTTGACGCCGGCTCCGTAGCCCACTCCCTCGTGGGAGAGCATCGCCTCGACCACGAGCACCACGAGCACGATGCCCTCGATCTCGAAGCCCACCTGGGTGACCCAGTTGAACAGCGACGGCAGCCTGTTGCCGTTCGGCCCGAACGCCGCTCGGCTCACCCCGAACGCAGTCGTACCCGTGGCTGGGCCCTGCAGGCTGGCCAGACCGAGCAGGAGGTAGGAGAGGTTCCCGACGAGGATCGCCGCCACCGCCTGGGTGAAGGACAGCCCGAAGGACATGATGAGCGCCCCGTAGACGAGGAGCTCGACGTTCCAGGTCGCCCCGGCCCACAGCCAGAACAGGTCCGCCGGTCGCATCGGCCGCTCGTGCTCGGGGATGAGCTCGATCCCCCTCCTCTCCACCTGGAAGGCGGAGTAGCCGCCGTCGGCGGGGGCCCCGTACGACCCTTCGCTGCCCCGGCGCGGGGTGGTGGCCAGTCCCTGGTCGGTCTCGCTCACCTGCTGTGTCCTCTCACCTGCTGTGTCCTCTCACCTGCTGAGCCTCATCACTTGCTGTGTCCTCTCACCGGCCGAGCCCTCCTCGTCGTCGTTGCCCGGGCGGCCCCGGACCCGGTGGCCACCCGGGCGGGAAGCTAGCGACGCTCGGTTCCCGGTCGGTTTCGAGGTGGTGAACGACGCGTGAACTACCGCTAGACGCCGACGAGCCGGTACGGGACCCGCAGGACTGCGACGTCGCTGCGGCGCCGCAGCACGTTGGCGAGCAGGATGTCGCGCTGGTTCTGGAGCAGCTGGTGGCGCCACTTGCTCGGCTCGAGCTCGGGGATCAGGACCAGCACGTGGGGCCGTAGCTCGGGGTCGATCCTGGCGAGGTAGGAGAGCATCGGCCGGGTCACCGAGCGCGTCGTCGGCCGGAGGATCTCGAGCTCCACGCCCGGGTCCCAGCGGTCCCACTCGTCGCGCAGGGAGCTGGCCCGCTCCTCGTCGAACTGGATGCTCAGGCCGACGACCTTGTCGCTCAGCGACAAGGCGGTGCTGATCGCCGAGGAGGTCATCTTGGAGACGTTGGCGACGGCCACCACGACCAGGGTCTCGCCGGCGCGCGGCTCGGGGGGTGGCTTGCCGAGCTCGATCTCGGTCGCCACGGCTCGGTAGTAGGCGGCGATGCGGGTGAACAGCAGGATCAGGGCGGGGATGGCGATCACCACCACCCAGGCGCCGGCGGTGAACTTGGTGACCACGAAGATCACCGTCGCGACCCCGGTCATCACCGCTCCGAGGCCATTGAGGCCGGCGCGGGCCCACCAGCGCCTCGGTCGTTCGTGGTGCCAGTGGCGCACCAGGCCGGTCTGGGAGAGGGTGAAGCCGGTGAACACCCCGATGGCGAACAGCGGGATGAGGGCGTTGGTGTTCACGTCGACCGCGACGAGCAGCGCCCCGGCGAGCAGGGCGAGGACCACGACGCCGTAGCGGTAGACCGGACGGTCCCCGCGAAGGGCGAAGACGTGGGGGAGCAGGTTGTCGCGGGCCAGGAGGCTGGCGAGGACCGGGAGCCCGCCGAAGGAGGTGTTGGCGGCGATCGCCAGGATGGCGGTGGTCGAGAGGTCGACCACGTAGTACAGCGGTCCCCTGCCGACCGAAGCGTGGGTGATCTGGCTGAGCACCGTCTGGGAGGCCTCCGGGGCGATGTGGAAGCGGACGGTGAGGACCGAGAGCCCGAGGAGCATCGTGCCGAGGATCCCGCCGAGGAGGACCTCGGTGCGCATGGCCCGGCGGACCCTGGGCTCCCGGAAGGCGGGCACGTCGTTGGCGATCGCCTCCACCCCGGTCAGGGCGCTGCAGCCCGCCGAGAAGGCCTTCAAGATGAGCAGCACCCCGACCGCGCTCACCGTCGTGGGGACGGCCACGTGGATGCCCGCCCCGGGCAGCGGGTGGGACCGCAGGAGCCCGCTCACGATCACCAGGTAGATCCCGACCACGAACACCGCCGTCGGGAGCAACAGGGCGCGGGCGCTCGTGGCGAGGCCCCTCAGGTTGAGGGCGGTCAGCACCGCGAGGATCCCGAGGGCGATGGGCAGGCTGTCGGGGGTGAGCCCCGGGAAGGCCGACACCAAGGCGGCGACGCCGGCGGCGATCGAGACCGCCACGGTGAGCACGTAGTCGACGATCAGGGCCGCTCCCGCCAGGAGGCTGGCCCGATGCCCGAGGTCGGCCTTGGAGACCGCGTAGCAACCGCCGCCGTCGGGGTAGGCCCGGATCACCTGGCGGTAGGAGGTGACGAGGATCACGAGCAGCACGACGATGGCGATCGTGATCGGTTCGATCTTGGCGAGCGCGCCGGCCCCGGCGGTCGCGAGCACCACGAGCATCGCCTCGGGTCCGTAGGCGACCGAGCTGATCGCGTCGAGCGAGAGCGCCGGTATGCCCTCGAGGCTCGTGATCTGCTCCGCCGAGTCGGCGTCGCAAGGGCCGTCGGTGCCGTCGGCGCCGGAAGGGCCGGGGCCGTCGGTCCGCGCCGGCACGCGCTCTCGGCCCGAGGAACCTGGATCAACCATCGGAGGGTTCTTCTCGGCAGGCGGCGCTCACGGGCGTGATCCTGGCAGGAGGCTCAGGGGCGCGCGGCCCACCTGCGCAGGGCGGGAAGCGCGCTGAGCACCAGCACCCCGGCCAGGCCGGCGACGATGGCGATTCCGACGACCCATCTGGGGTTCACCCGCCGGGCAATGTCGATCGAGATCGTCCCGGGACCGCAGCTGACGTCCAGCACGTCGGTCCGAGGGCGGTCCGCCACCACGACTGTCAGGTTCTGTAGGCGTCAGCGCGATGCCGCACTGCGGTGACCTCGACGGTGTGGTGCTCCTCGTCGATGAGGTAGAGGATGCGGTAAGTACCTCGGCGAACGGTCCACGCCGGTGCCAGCGGTGGGCCGAGGGGCTTGCCTACCCGGCGGGGATCGTCCAGCAGCTCCCCGCTGATGAGCTCGTACGCCGCGGCTGCCACCTTCTCCGGAAGCAGCTCAGCGAGGGCTCTTGCCGCCGGCCCCGCGATGCGCAGCCGGTAGCGGCTGTTCACCGCACAGGGCGTCCAGCTTCGCGCAGCACATGGGCGAGCTGGTCGGCGTCGAAGAAGTTGCCTTCGTGGATTGCCGCCTGGCCTTCGCGGTGGGCAGCGAGAAGCTCGGAGTCGGAGAGCACCGAGAGCGTCTCTTGCACCGCGTCGTAGTCGTCTGCGGACAGAAGCACCGCTGCCCGGCGCCCGTTGCGAGTGATCTCGAAGCGCGTATGAGTGGACGTCGCCTCGTCTATCAACCGGGACAGCTGGGCTCGGGCATCCGCCACTGGCAGTGTGGGCATGTACAGGACTATAGCGTGACATGTCGAAACGTACAATGAGCGGGTCTGGTTCCAACCGAACGATCTACGAGCAGATCGCCGACGCGACCTGCGCAGCGGTGCGTCGGGGAGAGGTCCGGGAGCTCCGCCCGAGCCGAGGGGCGGTGGTGAGCGGCTGCGGGCCGTCGAGGGCACCGAGCACGGTCGGCGCGGAGGGCGATGGAGGACCGACTCGGCTCAGGGGCGCGCGGCCCACCTGCGCAGGGCGGGAAGCGCGCTGAGCACCAGCACCCCGGCCAGGCCGGCGACGATGGCGGCATACCCGTAGGCGAAAGCCGCACCGAGGCCGTAGAGCAGGCCCATGGCGAGGTTGCCGACGAAGGCGCCGACGCTGCGTGCCGAAGACAGCGACCCCATGGCCCGACCGGTGCGCCCGCCGGTGCGCAGGAGCGACATCGAGCTCGGCTCGAGGGTCTCGACGACCCCGAGGGCGAAGCCGATGACCGCTACCCCGACCAAGAGCAGGCCCAGGCCGAGATGGTCGGCGTAGCCGACCGCCAGCACGGTGGCGCCCACGGCGGCACCGAGGTAGCCGAGCAGGCCGAGGCGGGCGAACTGAGCGGCGGGGCCGGTCCCGAGGCGGCCACCGAGGAGGTAGCCGGTGAGGGCGGAGACGGCCTGGAGGACGAGGAACGCTCCGATGCCCGCGACGAGCCGGCCGCTGTCCTCGGCGACGGTGAGGACCGGGAAGCCGACGCTGTAGAAGGTGAAGCCGTAGAGGGCAGCGGCACCGAGCAGTGTCCTCGCTCCGGGGGCGAGCGGTGCCTCCGGGGTATCGGGGGAGGCTCCGGGTCGGGCGGCCGCGCCCGCCGTTGCGGGGCTCCCGGTCGCGTCGTGGCCTCCCCTCGGCCCCGGTGTCGCCGGGGCGTCCTCACGGTGTGGCCCACCGACGCGCGCCCGGGAGAGCGACAGCGTGGAGACCGCCAGGGGGACCACCGTAGCGAGGAAGATCCACCGGAACGGCACACCGGCCGCCAGGGCGGCGATCACGTAGACGCCGGCGAGCGCCCCCCCGCCGACGTCGAGGGCGTGGAGGAAGCCGAAGGCCGCCGAGCGGTGCTCCTCCGATGGCGCCGCCTCCACGAGCATCACCCGCCGAGACGGTGAGCGCAGGTTGCGGGCCCACCAGCCGCCGGTGAGCAGGCCGATCGCCCAGGCGGGGCTCGCGACCAGGGCGCAGAGCGACAGCAGGGGGATCGCCGCGTTGCCGGCCAGCGCCAGCCGGCGGTGGCCGACCCGGTCGCCGATGCGGCCACCGGCGTAGGCGAAGACCGCGCCGCCCCCGTAGCTGAGCGCACTGGCGAGGCCGAACTCCCACACGGGTTGGTGCAGGGTCAGGACCAGGAACAGCGGGAAGCCGGCCAGCACCGCCTGGTAGCCGAGGTCGGCGAAGCACGCGGAGAGCGCGATGGCCCAGACATCCCCGGTCCGCCATCCTGATCGGCGGGCGCGGGCTCCCTCACGGCTCACGAGCTAGCTACCTCCTCTGGCGGCGGTCTGCATCCTCCTGGCGGCCGCCCGCGCCCACGGGGGCACGCAGGGATGGTGCCGCCGGCGGGACGACCCCCGGAAGCTAGCGGACCGGGGTCCGGCCCTCGTGCTCCCCGTTGCCACCCGAGCGTGCTCGAGCCGACGCTCCGCCCGGGTCCGGTTCCGGGCGCGGGACCAGTGGCTCCTCCCGGTAGAGGTGGGAGCCGGAGCCAACGAGCTCGGCCGCCTTGGCCGCCATGCCCGAGCTGGCCTGCTCTGCGGAGAGCACCTCGACCCCCAGTTCGTCGCTTGCTCGCAGATCGTGGCTGATGCGCATCGAGCAGAACTTCGGGCCGCACATCGAGCAGAAGTGCGCCTTCTTCGCGGGTGCGGCGGGCAACGTCTCGTCGTGGTAGGCGCGGGCGGTCTCGGGGTCGAGCGAGAGGTTGAACTGGTCCTCCCAGCGGAACTCGAAACGGGCCTCGGACAAGGCGTCGTCCCAGTCCCTCGCCCGGGGGTAGCCCTTGGCCAGGTCGGCCGCATGAGCCGCGATCTTGTAGGTGATCACGCCGGTCTTGACGTCGTCGCGGTCGGGGAGGCCGAGGTGCTCCTTGGGGGTGACGTAGCAGAGCATCGCAGTGCCGAACATGCCGATGGTCGCCGCCCCGATGGCCGAGGTGATGTGGTCGTAGCCCGGGGCGACGTCGGTGGTGAGCGGGCCGAGGGTGTAGAAGGGCGCCTCGTGGCACCACTGCTGTTGCAGCTCGACGTTCTCCCGGATCTTGTGCAGCGGGACGTGCCCGGGGCCCTCCACCATGACCTGCACGTCGTGGTGCCACGCCCGCTCGGTGAGCTCCCCCAAGGTGCGCAGCTCGGCCAGCTGGGCCTCGTCGTTGGCGTCGGCCACCGAGCCGGGACGCAGCCCGTCGCCGAGCGAGAAGGCCACGTCGTAGGCGGCGAATATCTCGCACAGCTCGTCGAAGTGCTCGTAGAGGAAGTTCTCGCGGTGGTGTGCGAGGCACCACGAGGCGAGGATCGACCCTCCCCGGCTCACGATCCCGGTGACCCTCCGAACGGTCATCGGCACGTAGCGCAAGAGCACGCCGGCATGCACGGTCATGTAGTCGACGCCCTGCTCGGCCTGCTCGATCACGGTGTCGCGGTAGACCTCCCACGACAGCTCTTCGGCCCGACCGTCCACCTTCTCCAGGGCCTGGTAGATCGGGACGGTGCCGATCGGTACCGGCGAGCTGCGCAGGATCCATCCCCTGGTGGTGTGGATGTCGGCGCCGGTGGAGAGGTCCATCACCGTGTCGGCCCCCCAGCGGGTCGCCCAGGTGAGCTTGTCGACCTCCTCGGTGACCGAGGAGGTGACCGAGGAGTTGCCGATGTTGGCGTTCACCTTCACGAGGAAAGCGGACCCGATGACCATCGGCTCGCTCTCGGGATGGTTCACGTTGGCCGGCAGGATCGCCCGGCCCCGGGCGAGCTCGTCTCGCACTGTCTCGGGGCTGACACCCTCGCGCAGGGCGGCGAAGTGCATCTCGGGGGTCACCACGTAGCGCCGGGCGTAGTGCATCTGGGTCACGGTCCTGCCGGGCAGCGCTCGTCGAGGCGCTCTCGATGGCGGCTCGACGGCCGGCTGCGTGCGGCGCAGCGCTCCCCGGCCGTCGTCGCGAGCCTGGAAGGGCCGGCCGGCGACCTCCTCGGTGTCCTGGCGGGCAGCGATCCACCCGCTGCGCAGTCCGGGGAGACCGGTTGCCGGATCGGCGCCGGGGCCACTCGTGTCGTAGAGAGCCACACTTCGGCGCCCGCCCTCGACGAGAACCTCCGTGTAGGGCACCTGGATGTCGCCGGGGCCGTGCAGGTAGGCCTTACGGCGCGCCGCGCCCGTATGCCCGTGGACCGTGGTCATATTCGCTCCCTCCGCCGGCATGACCCGGATCAGGTTCGACGGTCGGGGGCGCCGTAGCCCCCCTCTCAGCCTGGTCCGACCAGGCTCCCGTGCACTCTCCGGTCTACTGGCAGGAGGCCTCGGTGTCAAGGTCCCCGCCCAGCTCCCACAGGAGCGATGGCGGGCGAGGCTCCGGCTCAGGCCCCGGGGTTGGCTTCGGCCCAGGCCTGCTTGACTGCGTCGGGGATCCGACCGCGCTCGCCGACGGTGAAGCCGTTGGCCGAGGCCCATTCCCGGATCGCCGCAGTGTCGCCCGATCGGGCTCGGCGTGGCTTGTCGGCGAGCGCAGGACGCGGGGCGCGGGGACGGCTTGGAGACGGGCCGGACGTCGCCGCCCGGCGCGACCGCGAGGAGACCCTCCGGCCCGCATCGATGAACGGGGCCAGCGCCGAGGTGAGCTCTTCGATGTTGGACTCCGCGAGGTCGATCTCGTACTCGACGCCGTCGAGAGCGAAACGGACAGTTCGGTCGGCTTCGCCTCCGTCCAAGTCGTCGACGAGGGTGATTGTCTGCTTCATTGCCATGACCAAAATGATAGCCGCGATTTGGACCAGCTACGCGGACCGGTCGTGGCTATCGCGATCCGAAGGGCCGGGTCGGGCGATGGCCGGTCCCCGGGCTCGCAACGAAACCGAGGTGGGAATGTCCCAACCCGTGGCTCCCGGTCGGTTGCGGGGTCGCCGGCCCCACGGTCTCCTGCGGCCCGTCGCCGGGGGCCGAGTCCAAGGATATTGCTGACGCGAACGCCCGCCGCGCCCGTCGGCGGGGCAGCGGGCGCAGGTCTGCCCGGCGTGCCGAGCAGTGGACGCAGGACGATATCGCGAGCCCATTCGAAGGGTGGCGGATCCTCACCGAGGCGATCGCTCCCAGCCGGCGTCTCGGTCCCAGTTCACCGCGGTGGGCTTACTACTGGCTGGTCCCACCGACAAACGCTCGAGTTGGGGGTTCTCCTTCGAGGCGGTGCTGCGGGTGCGACCGGTCTCGAGGTGGGACCGGCAGTTCCTCTCGTCGCAATGGCGTGGCTTCTCGGCAACAGCCGTGGTCGGGCGAAGCCGAGCCCTGCCCGTTCGACTACCGAGGTGCCGTTGCCGCCCGCACGGGCCGCCCCCCTCGACGCGCGGCTCGCGCTCCTTACCTGGATCGAGATGGCCCGGAGGGCTCGGCGGAGCGACACCGCCCTTGGGGCGCGCCCAGCGGCCGCTCTGCGCTCGACAGAGATCGAGGAGGGGGCAGGACGGATGCTCGGCGGTGGTAGCTCCGAGGTGCCCTGGATCGTGTGCCGGGAGGCCGGTTCTCCTCAGGCGCCCCAGCCGGCGGCAGCGCCGCCGATGCGCTCCGCCACGATCCGCTCGGCGTAGCCGGAGCGGGCGTAGGCGGCGATCGGGTCACCGTCGAGGCCGAGGCCCTCGCGGAGATCTACCAGCAGCGGGCGAACGTCGGTGTTGTAGGCGTCCATCAGGATCGCGTTGGCGCCGAGCACGTCGCGCTCGAGCTGGGCCCTGCGCAGCGCCTCCCGGTCCACGAGCAGCGCCTTGGCCGTCGCTTCTTGGACGTTCATCACCGAGCGGACCTGGGCAGGGATCTTCGGCTCGATGTTGTGGCACTGGTCGAGCATGTAGGTGACCCCCGAAGCCGGGGTGAGCACCTCTGCCGAGGCGCACTCGTGCAGGATGCGGAAGAGCTGGAACGGGTCGGCTGCACCGACCATCAAGTCGTCGTCGGCGTAGAAGCGGGAGTTGAAGTCGAAGGCGCCGAGCTTGCCGGCCCGGATCAGGAGGGCGACGATGAACTCGATGTTGGTGCCCGGGGCGTGGTGGCCGGTGTCGACGCAGACCACCGCCCGGTCGCCGAGGGCATTGCAGTGGGCCAGCGCGGTCCCCCAGTCCGGCACGTCCATCGTGTAGAAGGAGGGCTCGAACAGCTTGTACTCGAGCACCAGGCGCTGGTGGCCGCCGAGGCGGTCGTAGACGTCGGCAAGCGCTTCGGCGAGGCGGTCCTGGCGAGCGCGGATGTCGTCCTGGCCGGGGTAGTTGGTCCCGTCGGCGAACCACAGCTTCAGGTCCCGAGAACCGGTAGCGTCCATGACATCGACGCACTCGAGGAGATGACCGAGGGCCTTGCGGCGGACGGCAGCGTCGGGGTTGGTGACGCTGCCGAGCATGTAGTCGGGGTCCTGGAAGACGTTGGCGTTGATCGTGCCGATGCGCACGCCCCGGTCCGCCGCGTGGGCGGCCAGCTTGTCGTAGTCGTCCACCCGGTCCCAGGGGATGTGGAGGGCGATCGCCGGGGCGACCCCGGTGACGGCCTGCACCTGGGAGGCGTCGTCCACCTTCTCGAAGGCGTCGCGCGGCACGCCTTCTTGGACGAACACCTTGAATCGGGTCCCGGAGTTGCCGAACGCCCAGGAGGGCAACTCGATCTCCTGGGCTCGGAGGGTGGCGAGAACCTCGTCTCGGGTCAATGTCCGCCTCCTCCTGCTGGGGTGGATCGTTTCAGCCTTCTGGTGAGACTAGGCACTGACCATATCGGTGTCAAGCGGTTCCCCGCCTGTTCACCGAGCTGTAAAGTAACTGGGATGTCATCGGAGGTAGCGTGACCCGCCCGGTGAGCATCAAGAACGTAGCCGAACGTGCCAAGGTGTCCGTAGGTACGGTCTCCAACTTCTTGAACCGCCCCGAGGCGCTCTCGCCGGCGACCCGGGAGCGGGTACGCGAGGCCGTCGAGGCCCTCGGCTTCGTCCGCAACGAGTCCGCCCGGCACCTACGCGCCGGCCGGAGCCGCACGGTCGGTCTGGTGGTGCTCGACATCGCCAACCCGTTCTTCACCGACGTGGCCCGGGGGGTCGAGGATGCGGCCAGCGAGGCCGGGCTGTCGGTGATCTTCTGCAACAGCGACGGCGACCCGGCCAAGGAGGGCCGCTACCTGGAGATCCTCGCCGAGCAGCGGGTGAGAGGAGTCCTCATCGTGCCCGCCGACGGGGACCACGAGCGCATCGGAGCCCTCCGCGACCGGGGCGTGCCGGTGGTCCTGCTCGACCGGAGGGCGGCACGCAGCGGCCAGTGCTCGGTGTCGGTCGGCGACGTCGGTGGTGGCCGGATGGCCGTCGAGCACCTGCTCGGGCTTGGGCACTCCCGGGTCGCCTTCGTCGGCAGCGGCGAGGCCCGCCAGGTCGCCGACCGGCTCCGTGGCGCACAGGACGCAGTGGTGGCGACCGGCCCAGGTGGCGCCGCCCTGAAGGTGATCGAGACCCCGACCCTCAACGTGGCCGGCGGCCGCAGCGCTGGCCTGGAGTTGGCCGCCACACCCCGCTCCGGCCGCCCGACGGCGGTGTTCTGCGTCAACGACCTGGTGGCTCTCGGTGTGCTCCAAGCGCTCACCCAGGAGGGCATCGACGTCCCTGGAGACGTGGCGATCGTCGGCTACGACGACATCGACTTCGCCTCGGCGGCCGCGGTCCCGCTCAGCTCGGTGCGCCAACCCCGCCAGCAGCTCGGCCGGGCCGGCGCCCAGCTGCTCGTGGAGGAGGCCGAGGACCCCGACCACCGCCACCGGCGGGTGGTCTTCAGCCCCGAGCTGGTGGTGCGGGCGTCGAGCGCGCCCGCTGCCCGCCGCCGGCGGCAGGTGGCATCGAGCGCCATCTGAGCACTTCGGCCCCGGGTCCGGGCTCAGGCGACGCCGAGGATGTGGTCCAAGGCGAGCTGGTCGAGGCGCTCGATGTTGGTGGCCCGCCGACCGGCGGCCTCGGGGTCGTAGTCCTCGTAGGCGCTGGCGTCGGCGAGGAGCTGGC
>JAKARG010000521.1 GCA_021819345.1 Actinomycetes bacterium
CCGTCGAGGGCGAGGGGGTTGGGGCCGGTGGTGAGGAGGGCGAAGGTGCGCTCCAGGGTGTCGAACGGCGAGTCGGTGAGGGCGCGGCGCCTGGGAGTAGCGGAGGTGGGCACGGGCGGCTCCTTTGGTTGCGGAGCCGCCATCGCGCCACGCTGGGTCCCCCGCATTTCCCCCGGAAATCCCCCATTCGGGTCAGGTGGGGGACTCCCCCGAATTCGGGGGAGTCGCGGGGGAGCTGTTCCCCCGCGGCAGTGTCGGTGCAGGTCAGCGGGGTGGGGGAATCGGTGCCGGCTCGCCAGGCGCCGGGCAGGGTCGCCGGGTGACGGCGTGTAGAGAATTTTTCCGACGGCCGGTCTCGTCGAGCGGGGGATGGGTCCCCCGCGCCCAGCCGAACGGGTCCCCCGCGCCCGGCCCGAGGGTCCCCCGCGGGGAACGTCGGCGCGGGGGTACCCCGACCGGCAGGCGGCTATCGGCCGGTGGCGATCTGGTAACGGCGCGGCGAGGTGTTCACCAGTTGCGCCTCGCCGCTCGCCTCCAGACGTCCGAGGGCGTTCGAGACGGCACCCTGTGACCGGCCGAGCGCCTTGCCGATCTGGGTCGGGCCGAGGTCCTCTTCCGGCCGAGCGGCCAGGTACTCGCGGACCAGGGTCCCCAGGGCACCCCTGCCGAGCCGGTCGGTAGGGCTTGCGTCGACCGCGTCGACGGCCGGCGGTTCGGCCAGAGGCTCCGAGGTCTCTGCGGGCACGGCGAGGTCGACGGGCGCCGCCCCGGCCGCGGCCGCTGCCGGCCGGTCGCCGGTGGCAACGACGGACCAGCGGTCCGCCAGCTTGCGGCCCGCCTCTCGTCCCCCCGGCTCTCGACGGACTGCTCCCTCGGCTTCGAGGGTCGCAAGGTACTTGGCCGTGGTGGACTGGCCGGCGCCGAGCGCCTCGGCCAACCCGGCCGCCGTGGCGCCCGGACGGGCGGCCAGGGCGTCGAGGACCTGGGCGGGCGAGACCTTCTTCGTGACGGGCATGGTGGGCTCCCTTCGACATCAAGTTGTGCCTGGCGTCGAGGAGCTACCTCCGTCTCGGGATCGATCTCAAGGCCCGGCATCGCACCGCTCCGAGCCCCGGCCATGTGCTGAATGGGCCGGCGGGTCGGGGTGGTCGATGTCCAAAAAGGCATCCGCTCGGGGTGTTCTATTGGTGACGCTTGCCCGGTCGTGGGCCGCCCATGACCACACCGACCCCCCGCCCTCCCGGCCACGCCCGCCCGTCTCGCCCCGCTGTCCCGCTCGGCGTGTGGCCGGTCGCCCAGACCACCGCCCAATACCAACGCGCCGGCCGCTACCTGCCGGCCTGCACCGACCACCCGGCCAAGATGCTCCCCGAGCTGGCCCGGCGCATCGTCGCCGAGTACTCGACCCCGGGCGCGCTCGTCGTCGACGTGATGGCCGGCATCGCCACCACCGTCGCCGAGGCCGCGCTCTTGGACCGCCGCGCCGTCGGCGTCGAGCTCGAGCCCCGCTGGGCCCAGCTCGCCGAGGCCAACCTCGACCACATGCTCGACCCCGCCCGGCGTTCCCTCGCCGAGGTCCGCCTCGGTGACGCCCGCCGCCTCGGCGACGTGCTCGGCGACCTCGAAGGCACCGTCGACCTGGTCTGCACTTCCCCGCCGTACGCCTGCGACGTCGGGAACATGGACAAGACCAGATGGGGATCAGGCGGTGACCTCTGCCCGAGCACCGCCCGCAACTACTCGACCGACAGGGCCAACCTCGGCCACGCCCGCGGCGTCGCCTACGAGGCCGCCATGACCGACGTCTACGCCGGCTGCCACGCACTGCTGCGCCCCGGCGGCGTGCTCGTCACCGTCACCAAGCACACCCGCCGAGGGGGCCGCACCCTCGACCTGGCCGGCCTCACCAGCGAGCTCGCCCGGGGCGTCGGGTTCGCCTACCTCGGCCACGTCGTCGCCCTCCACGCGGCGGTCCGCGACGGCGACCTCGTCGCCCGCCCATCGTTCTGGCAGACCACCCAGGTCCGAAAGGCCCGCCAGCGCGGCGAGCCCGCCCACCTCGTCGTCCACGAAGACGTCCTCGTCTTCCGAAAGGGGACCGCCGATGCCCACTGACCTGCCCCTCTCGGTCTGGCCCGCCGCCCAGCGCACCGCCCGAGCCCAGCGCGCCCGGCGCTACCTCGACCTGTCGGGCACCCACCCGGCCAAGATGCTCCCCGCCATCGCGGCGCGCGCCGTCGCCACCTACACGAAGCCCGGCGACCTCGTCGTCGACCCGATGTGCGGCATCGGCACCACGCTCGTCGAGGCCGTCCACCAAGGCCGCGACGCCATCGGCATCGAGTACGAGCCCACGTGGGCCGACCTCGCCCAGGCCAACGTCACCCTGGCGGCCAGCCAAGGTGCCACCGGCCACGGCGAGGTCCTCTGCGGCGACGGCCGGGCCCTCGCCGGGCTCGTCGACCCCGCGGTGTGCGGCCTGGTCGCGCTCGTGTTCACCTCGCCCCCCTACGGCCCCTCGCTGCACGGTCGGGTGTCGACCGTCCCCGGGGGAGGCGTCCGCAAACGCCACGCCCGGTACTCGACCGACCCGGCCAACCTCGCCCACGTCGGCCTCGCCGGGCTGCTCGACGCCATGCGCACCGTGCTGCGCGGCGCCGCCCAGGTGCTCCGCCCCGACGGCGTCGTCGCCATGACCGTCCGGCCCTGGTGGCGCGCCGGGCAGCTCGTCGACCTGCCCGGCGCCCTCGTCCGGGTCGGCGAGGAGGCCGGCCTGGTCCTCTAC